>CALVIU010000031.1 GCA_944331835.1 uncultured Bacilli bacterium
CTATGACTACAAACAAGGTTTACCTTTGTTTGTTATCCACATTATAAATCGGTATCATTTTAACTAATGTTTAACACTATATTTTTAAATTCGTCACCACGATCTTCAAATTTAACATATTGATCTTGGGATGAACTTCCTGGAGATAGTAAAACTACTTCCCCACTTGCAACATTTTCCTTTATTTTTTTTAAAGCATCTGTTAAAACATAACATTTATCACAAGGAATATTAAGGCTGGCAGCATACTCTGCAACACGATCCGTAACTCCACCGATAGCATAAATTCTTTTGACATATTGCATATAATCATTTAATTCATTAAAATCTTGATTGCGTTCTAATCCCCCTAGAATAAGGTGAATTGGTTTAGTAAATGTTTTTAAAGCAGTTATAGTAGCAGTAGGATTAGTTGATTTAGAATCATTATAATATTCTACACTATCTTTAGTAGTTACATATTCTAAACGATGAGCCACTCCCCCAAACTTCTTTAAAAATTCTATAACAATATTTTTATCTATTTCAAAGTTTTCTAATACTAAAAGCGCTGCTAAAATATTTTCGTAATTATGAAGCCCTTTTAAACATATATCATTTACATTTAAATATTGCTTCCCATGAAGATATATATAATTATCTTTATAATAATTTTCAGTATCATTAAAATATATTTTTTTAGATATAATATCTTCACTTACTTCCATGCTATCTTGATTACTTTTATTTAATATGGCTACATCAGACCCAGTATGTAAATTAAATATTTTCTTTTTAGTCATCATATAATGCTCATAAGTTCCATGATAATCTAAATGGGTTGGACAAATATTTGTTAATACGCTAATATTTGTTTTAAAATCATGAATATCACATAATTGATGATCACTAATTTCTAATAAAAGAATATCTCCAGATTTTACTTGATCTATTACTGAACTTAAAGGATAACCAATATTTCCTCCCAAAACTACATTTTTACCATGTCTTTTTAATAATTCATAAATAATCGTTGTAGTAGTTGTTTTACCATTAGAACCAGTTACTCCAATAATTGTTACATCACTAGGTAAAAAATGATAAGCAACTTCTATTTCGTTTTCACATCTTAACTTTAAACTTTCTATCTTTTTTACTATATCACTTGTAGACATTATAGCAGGATTTTTAATTACTAAGTCATAAGATGTATCAATTAAATCACATTGATTAGGAGTTATAACTACTTTTATTCCTAAATCTTTTAACATTTTTTGATCTTCTTCTTTTAACTTATTAATATCACTTAATGTAATATCATTATTTCTATGAGCGAGTAACTTAGCAACAGCCAATCCACTTTTCGCCGCACCTAAAATTAATATTTTTTTATTTTCATACATGATTAATCACCTAATTAATTATATTATTACTAAGAAAAAAAAGCAATATTATTGCTTTCTACGACTCAATTTAACTATATAATCATCTTGATGTAATACACCAGGTATTTGATATACATCAAAACCGTTTGCTAGAAATTCTTTTTTCTCTTCCCTATTTAAAAACCATGTATATAATGCTAATATTTCCGGAGAATTAATTTTATTTAAAAAATCACGATAATCCTTAGTATTCAAACTTAAATAATGATACACATTAGAAAATAAGGAAACATCGTATGCTTTTTTAGTATATTTACTTATATCTAATAGATTACAATTATAAAATTCTGGCATTCTACTATTTTGCAATATACTTTGTAATTGATAATAAGTTTCATGATTAAAATAAGGAACATTATTAGTTTTGGTATTATCAAAAATAGTATTTTTTATTTTAATTGAAGAAAAACTTCTACCTAAACCAATAAGTTTATCAAAAAAATATTTTACTTCATCTGGAAGATATTCTCGCAATTTAGCATAGATAATTAAATTATCTAGGTTATCTATAACAAACATTTGCATAAACTCTTCATAAGATAATATCTTTATAGCTGTATATTTTAATAGGAAATGATACCACGCCAAATAGTTTATATCAAATACTTCAACATCTCTAGCGCCATTTAATAACGCTCCAAAATATTGATCTCCACTTCCTAGTACAGTTAATACATTTGCATTATCAAAATTAAAAAACTCAGGAAAGACATTTATATTTTCATTAGTAAAGCCATATACTTTTTCCATCAAAATCCCCCTTTTTGTTAGCAATTATTTTACCACTTTTTTATTTTTAGTCAAGAAAAAAGATTGACTAAGCAATCTTATTCCGCAGTATTTAAATTATCTAATGAGATATCAGCATCATCCATTAGTTTTTCTTCTAAAACTTCACTGGCATCATCATTTAAAATATCTTTTTCAAGTTCAATAGAAATATCACTATATTGTTTATATCCAGTACCAGCAGGGATTAATTTACCAATAATTACATTTTCTTTTAATCCTTGTAAGCTATCAACTTTACCATGGATTGCAGCATCAGTTAATACTCTAGTTGTTTCTTGGAATGATGCAGCTGATAAGAATGAATCAGTTTCAAGAGAAGATTTAGTAATACCAAGCATAATTGGATTACCTTTAGCAGGAACGCCACCAGAAAGAATAACTGGTTTATTTCCTTCTGTAAATTCTCTTAGTGATACTGATAAGCCTTCAACAAAGTCAGTGTCACCAGCATCAGTAATTCTTACTTTATTAATCATTCTCTTAACGATAATTTCGATATGCTTATCGGAAATATCAACACCTTGTAATTTGTATACTTTTTGAACTTCTTTAAGAATGTATTCTTGAGCAGTAAGTGGGTCTGTTACAGCAAGTAATTCTTTTGGTGAAATAACACCTTCAGTAAGTTTATCACCTGCTTCAACAGTATCTCCAACATTTACTCTTACTTTCATGTTGTAATTTGTTATGTGTTCTCTTACACCTGCTTCATTTTCAATAGTAATTAAATGTTTACCATTTTGTTCTTCAATGCCAATTACTTTACCAGAAACTTCAGCTATTGTAGCTTTTCCTTTTGGAACACGAGCTTCAAATAATTCTTCAACTCTAGGTAGCCCTTGAGTAATATCGGCATCTCCACCATGGGCAACACCACCAGAGTGGAATGTACGCATGGTAAGTTGGGTACCAGGTTCACCAATTGATTGAGCAGCCATAATACCTACTGCTTCGCCCTTTTCAACTAGGTTACCAGTTGCAAGGTTACGTCCATAACATTTTTGACATACACCATTATTTGATTTACATGTAAGAATACTTCTAATTTCGATCTTTTTAATACCAGCTTTAGTAATTTTAGCAACGGCATTTTCAGTAATCATTTCCCCAGCTTCAACTATAACTTCTTTAGTTTCTGGATTAACAATTTTCTTAGATGCAAAACGTCCTAAAATACGTTCAGCAAGTGGTTCGATAATAGTATTATCTTTATCGTTTACTAAGTCATAAACAACTAAACCTTGAACAGAACCACAATCGTAATCTTTAACTATGATATCTTGAGCAACGTCAACTAAACGACGTGTTAAGTATCCAGAGTCAGCAGTACGTAAAGCGGTATCGGCAGAACCTTTACGAGAACCGTGAGTTGATAAGAAGAATTCAGAAACGGATAAACCTTCAATAAATGATGAAGTGATTGGAATTTCTACAGTAGAACCATCTGGTTTAGCCATAAGTCCACGCATTCCAGCAAGTTGAGTAAAGTTTGAAATAGATCCACGAGCACCACTATTCATCATCATAAATATTGGGTTATCATAGTTATTCTTACTTAGCTCAGCTAATTCATCTTTAATTTCATCAGTTGCGTTATTCCATGAATTAATAACATTTTCATATCTTTCTTCTTCAGTTATTAAACCTCTTTGATATTGTTTGTTAATTTTATCTACTTTTGCTTTAGCACGTTCAATAATTTCTTCTTTATCATCACTTCTAACAACATCCGCGATTGATACTGTTACACCTGCAACAGTTGAATATTTAAATCCTAGATCTTTTAATTTATCAAGCATAATTGATGTTTCAGTAGTTTTATATCTTTTAAATACTTGAGCAATTAATTGTCCTAGAGTTTTCTTAATGAATGGTTGAACTAATTCCATCTTAGCAATTTCTTCAGGAATATTTGCTCCCATTGGTAGGAAGTATTTATCTGGAGTTACTCCTTCAATATTTTCTTTAGTTCCTTCATTAACATATGGATAAGTATCAGGTAATATTTCATTAAATTTAATTTTACCTACAGTAGTAACCAAGTATTTATCTCTTTGTTCATCAGTAAACAATTTATATTTAAATGATTTTACTGGAATCGCAATTCTTGTATGAAGAGTAATTTCTCTTCTTTCATAAGCCATCAATGCTTCATTAGGATCTTTATATACGTGTCCTTCATTTGGAAGTCCGGCATATTCGATTGTTAGATAACAGTTACCTAAAACCATGTCTTGGGATGGTGTAACGATTGGTTTTCCATCTTTAGGGTTTAGGATGTTATTAGCACCAAGCATCAAAATTCTAGCTTCAGCTTTTGCTTCTTCAGAAAGTGGTACGTGAACAGCCATTTGGTCACCATCGAAGTCAGCGTTAAATGCTGTACATACTAATGGGTGAAGACGAATTGCTTTACCACCAACTAAAACTGGTTCAAATGCTTGAATACCAAGTCTATGTAGAGTTGGAGCACGGTTTAAAAGTACTGGATATTCAGTAATTACATCTTCTACAATATCCCATACTGCTTCATCTCTAGCATCGATTAATTTCTTAGCCCCTTTAATGTTATGAGCAAGACCACGTTCAACAATACCATTAATTACATGTGGTTTAAATAATTCAATAGCCATTTCTTTAGGTAGACCACATTGATACATCTTAAGGTTCGGTCCAACAACGATAACAGAACGACCTGAATAATCAACTCTTTTACCTAACAAGTTTTGACGGAAACGACCTTGTTTACCTTTTAACATGCTAGATAAACTCTTAAGTGGACGATTACTTGCAGCAGTAATGCTTCTACCACGACGTCCATTATCAAATAAAGAGTCAACCGCTTCTTGAAGCATACGTTTTTCATTTTGAACAATGATAGTTGGTGCTCCAAGTTCTAGTAACTTCTTTAAACGATTATTACGGTTAATAATACGACGATATAAATCATTTAAGTCACTAGTTGCGAATCTTCCACCATCAAGTTGGATCATCGGACGAAGTTCTGGAGGTATTACAGGTAGTACATCTAGAACCATCCATTCAGGCTTATTACCTGATTCTTGGAATGCTACTAAACAATCAAGACGTTTTACTAAACGAATTCTTTTTTGGCCAGTAGTATTTTCAAGTTCTGCTCTTAAATCTGCTATTTCTTTGTCTAAATCAACACGTTTAAGTAGTTCTTTAATAGCTTCAGCACCCATACCTACAGTAAATGAATTACCATATTTTTCATAATAAGCACGGTATTCTTTATCAGATAGAGTTTGTTTTACTTCAAGTGGGGCTTTACCTGGGTCAATTACAACGTATGAAACAAAGTATAAAACTTCTTCTAGATCTCTTGGAGACATATCTAGAACAAGGCCCATTTTAGATGGAACACCTTTAAAGAACCAGATGTGAGAGCAAGGAGCAGCAAGTTCAATGTGCCCCATTCTTTCACGTCTTACTTTGGAACGTGTAACTTCAACGCCACAACGGTCACAAATAATATTTTTATATCTTAATCTCTTGTATTTTCCACAACTACATTCAAAGTCTTTAGTTGGCCCGAATATCTTTTCGCAGAATAAACCATCTCTTTCAGGCTTTAGGGTCCGATAGTTGATAGTTTCAGGTTTCTTAACTTCCCCATAAGACCAAGAGCGGATTTTTTCTGGAGATGCAATACTAACCTTAATTCCTTTAAATTTACTTACATCTATCATTTAACTCACCTACTCCCCTTCATCCTCAGTATCAATTTCATCGATACCTGGAAATTCTAAATCATCTAAATTATCTTCTTCCTCTTCTTCGACATATTCATCATCGATTTCTGGTTCATCTGGTTGTAAATCACTAGTTGTTACATCTATTTCTTCGATTCTAAAGGCATCGTTGTCATCTTCATCTTCTTCAATATCTTTGAATTCAACAACTTCATCTTTATCATCGATTACTTGAACATCTAAGCCTAAAGCTTGGAATTCTTTAACTAGAACTCGGAAGCTTTCAGGTACACCAGCTTGATCAATTACTTTACCTTTAACTAAAGATTCATAAACTTTAACACGACCAACGATGTCATCAGCTTTTACAGTCAATATTTCTTGTAGAACATGAGAAGCACCATAAGCATATAGAGCCCAAACTTCCATTTCTCCGAATCTTTGACCACCGAATTGAGCTTTACCACCAAGTGGTTGTTGTGTAACAAGTGAGTAAGGTCCAGTAGCACGAGCATGAAGTTTATCATCAACCATGTGATGTAGTTTTACCATGTACATTACCCCAACATTGATACGATGATCAAATGGTTCACCAGTACGTCCATCACGAAGTTCAACTTTACCATCTTCAGCCATTCCAGCTTCTTTCATTTCTTCCATGATATCTGCCCAAGTTGCTCCATCGAATACTGGAGTTGCATAATGTGTTCCTAATTTCTTACCAGCCATACCTAAATGTACTTCTAGGATTTGTCCGATGTTCATACGAGATGGAACACCTAGAGGGTTTAACATGATATCAACTGGACGACCATCTGGTAAGTAAGGCATATCTTCTTCTGGAAGAATTAATGAGATAACCCCTTTATTTCCGTGACGACCAGACATCTTGTCACCAACTTGAATCTTACGTTTTTGAATAATATATACTCTTATTACTTTTGATACACCAGCAGGTAGTTCATCAGAGTTTTCTTTAGTATAAACTTTAACATCATGAACGATACCACCAGCACCATGTTCAACACGAAGTGATGTATCTCTTACTTCACGAGTCTTTTCACCAAATATTGCATGTAATAATTTTTCTTCGCTAGTTAGTTCTTGAACACCTTTTGGTGTAACTTTACCAACTAGGATATCGCCTTCTTTTACTTCAGTACCAATTCTAACAATACCATCAGCATCCAAATTCTTACGAGCATCTTCACCAACATTTGGAATATCTCTAGTAATTTCTTCAGGTCCTAATTTAGTATCACGACAATCGATATCATAATGTGAAATATGAAGTGATGTATAAACATCATCTTTAACTAATCTTTCGTTTAATATAACAGCATCTTCGTAGTTATAACCATTAAATGTCATGAAGGCAACAGTCATATTCTTACCTAAAGCAAGTTCACCTTGATCTGTTGATGGACCATCAGCGATAACTTGACCACGATGGACTTTATCGCCCTTCTTAACAAGTGGATGATGATTAATACAAGATGAAGCATTACTTCTTTCAAAGTTTGCTAAGTAATATGTATCTTTACCATTTGCAACATTTACAACAATCTTTAAGCCATCAGCATAATCTACTACACCATCAGCCTTACATACGATTGTTGAACCAGAATCTCTGGCAGCAATGTATTCAACACCAGTACCAACGATTGGTGCTTCAGTTTCAAGCAAAGGCACTGCTTGACGTTGCATGTTTGCACCCATTAGGGTACGGTTAGCATCGTCGAATTCTAGGAATGGAATACAACTTGTAGTAATGGCTACAACTTGACTTGGTGCAACGTCAATGAAATTAACATGCATCTTATCAACATAAACTGTATCACCATTCAAACGAGCAATAACTTCATCATCAACAATTTCATTTTTATCAGTTAACTTAATAGTTGCTTGAGAAATATAATAATCTTTTTCTTCATCAGCAGTCATGTAAACGATTTCATCAGTTACAACACCACTATCCACCTTACGGTATGGAGTCATAATGAAACCATATTCATTAACTTTAGCATAACCAGCAAGTGATGTAATAAGCCCAATGTTTTGTCCTTCTGGAGATTCAATTGGACAGATACGACCATAGTGGGAAGCATTAACATCACGAACGTCCATACCTGCACGGTCACGAGATAATCCTCCAGGTCCTAAACTTGATAAACGTCTTTTATCTGTAAGTTCAGCGATTGGATTGATTTGATCCATGAACTTAGAAAGTTGGGAAGAACCAAAGAATTCTTTTAAAGCAGCAGTTACTGGACGAATATTAATTAAAGTCTTTGGTGTAACTGTTTCAATATCTTGAGTAGTCATTCTTTCACGAATAACTCTTTCCATTCTCGCCATACCAATTCTAAATTGATTTTGGATAAGTTCACCAACTTGACGAACACGACGATTTCCTAAGTTATCGATTTCATCATCAGAACCAATGCCAAAATGTAATCCGATATAATAGTTTAAAGATGCATAAACATCTGGAATTGTAAGACGACGAACATCTACAGAACCATCAGTACCTATTATAGTAATAGTTTTCTTAGCATCAGTAGGATCTACCACTTTAACAGTTTGAACTTTATTATAATCATCTAATTCGTTATTAATCCCTATTTCTTTAATATTTAAACCTTCAGCAAACAAAGGACGAAGTTGTTCTAATATTTCTTTAGTAATAACAGTCCCGCTTTCAACTATAACTTTATCACCATCGATTATTGGTTCTGCTAAAGTAAGACCTAATAGTCTATCTAAAACATTTAATTTCTTATTAAATTTATAACGGCCAACTTTAGCCAAATCATAACGGAAACGATCAAAGAATCTTGTGATAAGTTGGTTCTTTGAAGAATCTAGAGTTGCAGGTTCTCCAGGTCTTAATTTTTCATAAATTTCAATTAAAGCTTCATCAGTATTATTAGTATTATCTTTTTCTAAAGTATTTTGAATATATTGATTGTCACCAAAAACACTAATGATATCTTCATCACTAGATAAACCTAAAGCACGTAAAAGTGTTGTTACTGTTACTTTTCTAGTTCTATCAATACGAACATATATTACATCACGAGCATCTGTTTCATATTCTAACCAAGTACCTTTATTAGGTATAAGTTCACCACCGATGATATGACGTCCATTTTTATCGATTTCTTTTTTGAAATAAACACTTGGACTTCTTACAAGTTGGGAAACAATTACTCTTTCTGCCCCATTAATGATAAATGTTCCTGCTTCAGTCATTAATGGCATGTCACCTAAGAAGATAGTTTGTTCTTTTACTTCACCAGTTTCATGTACAAACAAACGTGCTTCAACCTTTAATGGCGCAGCATAATTAACCATTCTTTCTTTGGCTTCTTTGATAGAGTATCTTGGTTCATCAAAATAATAATCCCCAAATTCCAAAGAAATATTACCAGTAAAACTTTCTACTGGGAATAAATCATCAAATATTTCTTTGATACCAACACTCAAAAATTGTTGATAGCTCTTCTTTTGAATTTCGAGTAAATCATTCAACTCTAAAACGTTTTTCGTTTTCGAAAAACTTCTTCTTTCACGATAGTCACCAAATTTTTTTACTTTATAAGCCACGATATCACCCCATACACAATTTTTTAAGACTATTTCTATTTAAAAAAATAAATATGCCACCAATTTAAAATTCTATATCCTAATTAGAATTTTGTCAACAAATTTTTGCTTTAAAGCAGTAAAAACCTTTGCTTTTCCCTACTATTTCAACATTATAACACTCTTCTAGCGTTTTTTTTGTCGATTTAGCACCTTGATCTTTATGAATTATGAACCATAATTCGCCATTATTTGTCAAATGATTTTTAGCACCTAGCAAAATATCGTTAACAATTTTTTTACCAGCCCTTATCGGCGGATTGGTTATTATATAATCATACTTATTTTTAACACTCTCATAGCAATTGCTTAAATAAGCATTGCCTTTTACTTTATTTATCTTTATATTACGCTCACATAAATGAAGAGCTCTTTTATTAACATCTATTAAATCTACTTCTGCATGGGTTATTTTACTGATAACTATACCAATAAAACCATAACCACAACCTACATCTAACACTTTGAAACTATCAAGTTTTGGATTGTTTTCTAAAAATAAAGTTGTCAAAAAGGATGATGCATAATCAATTTTATTTTTAGCAAATACTCCATTATCACTTAAAAATTTAAATTCAGTATCATTAATTGTATATGGTATTTCTCGTATTTCGCTTTTTAAATTTAAATTGTTTGTAAAATAGTGTTCCAAAGGCAGTTCCCCTTTTCTCGGTATACGATTAGTATACAATAAATACTTGATAAATGTCAATGGATTTTAAATTTTTTTTCAAAGAACAAAGCCAAACAAGTTTGGCACCTTGCATCACTACAAGATATTTCTACTTCACTGAGTCCCTTGGACTCTCCATAGACCAGCTTCGGATGGTCGCCACCCTACTATTTCTTCTCTATTATTTATAAGTTTTTATCAAGTTAACAATTATTACTTAAGCTATTTAGTATCTCAACTATATTTTCTTCACCCCCCTTTAGTTGATAAATTAATCATACCAAACAAATGTATGTACGTCAATTGTTTTTTTATTAATTAAAGCAATTTCTTATAAGACAAAAAAAGGTTTTCACATTTATCGGAAAACCTTTCATTTATTAAATATTTTGTAAATATTTTTTCTTATTATCTATAACTACTATAGGGCTTATTGGATAAACTACATTTGCAGATGTAGCATCAATAATCATTATCAGTGCCTTGAACAACAACCTCATTTAAATCAGTTCCAGGAATTCTTATTAACCCTACAATATCCAAATTAGGATATTTAGTATTTAATAACGCTACTTCAGTAGCTGGTGCATTAATAGCACTTGAATCATATGCCTCTAAAGTATCAGTTATGTCTTGAGCAGTTATAAAATATCCGGACATGTTTAGATAAATAAAAGTCAAAAATACTAGCACAATACTTGCTAACAACAAGAAATATTTTCTTTTTCCACTAAGCATTTTCCCCCTTGTTTGGGTAAAGTACAAATATAAAAACTTTAGCCCACACTATTTTATATGCGCAAACCTTTCGTTGCGATTATCTATCCTAAATTAAAAATCGTCTTTTGTCGATTTTTGTTGACAAAAGACGACAATTAACTAGTTAATATTAAGAGTTACATAAATTTATATTTAACTCAAAATTTTTATTAGCTATAATTTTTTTATCATTTTCACAAACTAAAACATTAAATTTCTCTAATTCATAGCTTTTAGCAATTAATGCTTCTTCTTCGTTATAAAGATTGGTTGCAGAAGTATCACCAATAATATCATCTAAAGTTATTCGAGAATCAGTAATTAAATAACTTAGTTCATAAATAGCATTATTAGCATATTTTAGATTTAAAGCCGAAATTCCATATAAATAATAATTTTGTTCACTTACTAAACTAATTAAATTAGTATCATTGCTATTTACTATTTCGTAAGTATAAGTATCATATATATCACTAGGTATTAATAGCGTATCGACCAAATTGATAACTGTTGTTCCGTTTTCCTCTACTTTGCTATCTACTTTTCCAATGATTGTAATATTATCATAAATGCGATAGGAACTTAAATTTTCATTAACATGAGCACGGATAATATAATTGGTATTAAAACTTACATAACCATTTAAAGAATTAGATGCTTCCTTATAGGAGCTAAGCTCAACGCTTTCCACTCCGGATAATTTACTAATCTTACCACTTATTTTAACAAATTTATCTTTGTAATTTTTATAAGAATCTGTAGGATCACTTAAAAATGTATTGATATCAATTACATCTAAATCAGCTTCATCACAAACATAATTTTTTTGATAACCATAATCTAAAGTTAATTTACCGTTGCAATCAAATATTCGATAGAAAAAACTATTATAAGTGCTAACGCTATCACTACTTTTTACCTCATAAACAAATAAAGGAATTCTATTAAATTTATAAAACATAAATGTATCAATAGCATAACTTAAGCATAGCAAAATGACTGGAGTTAAAATAATTAAAAATATATTTCTTTTTTTAAAGAAAACTAAACTAAGAGTTATCAAGAATATTGCAATAGCTAAAGTTATCAATCTTATTAAACTATAACCCGCAAAACAAAAAGGAACGATGAGAAGAATTACTCCTAAAATTAATAATATAATAGATTTCTTCTTCATTTTGACTACTCCTTCCATATTTATATTATATCCCAATTTTTAAATTAAAAAAAGTTGATTTGCATCAACTTTTCATTTTTTAACTAAATTAATTTAAAGCGTCTTTTAATTTGCTTCCAGCTTTAAATGAAGCAACTGTCTTAGCAGGAATTTTAATAGCTTCTTTAGTTAATGGGTTGATACCTTCACGAGCAGCTCTTTTCTTAGCTGAGAATGTTCCAAAACCAACTAGAGAAACCTTTCCTTCCTTTTTAAGGCCAGCAGTAATTCCTGCAAGTGTAGCATCTAATGCACGAGCTGCATCAGCTTTTGTTAATCCTGCTTCCTTTGCAATTAATTCTACTAATTCTACTTTAGACATGTTTTTACCTCCCATACATTCTAAATTTTTTGTAAAGATGTTATCCTTACATATTAAGATTATCAAAAAACACATCTAAAATCAACAAAATTTCGCAATTTTTCCCGATTTTTTGCACAATTCTAGTTTTTTACTTAAAATGTTTGACTTTTTCTTGACAAATTTTATCTTAAAAGAAAATAGCTATTATCAAATGACAATAGCTATTAAAGTATTTGAACCTTTATTAACAATCTTAGTCACAGTATCTTTTAACTTATATCTAGTATTATCTGGCATCATGCTAAGCTTAGCTTGAATGCCTTCTTGAACTATAGTTTCAAGACTACGACCAAAGATTTCGCTTTTCCAAATACTTGATGCATCTGTTTCATAATCACGCATCAAATGATTAATTAATTCTTTAGATTGTATCTCACTTCCAATTATTGGTTCGAATGTCGATTCGACATCAACTTTTATCATATGGATGCTAGAGGCTATAGCTTTTAATTTGACACCGTAACGGTTTCCTTGTTTTACTAGCTCAGGTGTTTCCAGTTTTAATTCCTTTAACCCTGGATAAACTATACCATAGCCAGTGCTTCTAGCCATCTTAACAGCCGCCCGAAGAGAGTCCATTTCTTCTTTTGTTTCTGAATATGAAGCAAATATTTTTAAGAGTCCTGCTTTAGTGGTAACCATATCACCCATAATTGATTTTAACGTTTCCTGATAAAGTTCATTAGTGCTTTCCAAGTTGATTGTAACAGTCCCAGTTGCGGCATCTAACTCACTTATATAGGAATTGGAAATATACATAGAATCATTAAAGTGGTTCAAAATGTCGTCGATATCTTTAACTTTTTCAACAGATATGACGCTTTCTTTGATTTTTTCTAAATAATGTGCTTTTATTTCATGATTATTAGGTAATACATGAACCCATTCTGGTATTGATACTTTAATATCCAAAACAGGGAATTCATAAAGAGCTGTTTTTAATATTTCCATTATTTCTACTTCATTCATTAATTCAGCACTTATAGGGATTACAGGCACTTCGTAAGTATCGCTAAGAGATCTTGCTAGTGCTTGCGTTTCGGTATTAGTTGGATGTACGCTATTTAAAATTACGATGAAAGGTTTACCAATAGCTTTTAATTCGGTTACTACCTTTTCTTCTGCTTCGATGTATGAATTTCTAGTAATTTCACCAAATGATCCATCCGTTGTAACAACAATACCTATTGTTGCATGGTCTTTAATTACCTTTTCAGTTCCTATTTCTGCTGCCTCCACAAAAGGAATAGCATCTTCGAACCACGGACTTTTTACCATCCGCGGATTTCCATCTTCATCAACAAATCCATTAGCATCAGGTATAACATAGCCGACGCAATCTACTAATTTGATGCTTGTTTCAAATTCATTTATTTTAATAGTTGCACCGTTACTAGGAACAAATTTAGGTTCTGTAGTCATGATAGTTTTACCCTGTGCACTTTGGGGAATCTCATCTAAACAACGTTTTTTCTCGTATTCATCTGTTATATTAGGTACAACAAGATTTTCGATGAAACGTTTGATAAATGTCGATTTCCCGGTCCTAACTGCTCCGACTACTCCTAAATATATTTCCCCATTACCACGCTTTGCTATAGAAGATATAATTTTTTCTTTTTCCATAACCCACCCATCTTTCGTTAATCTACTTAATGGTATGAATTAAAATTTGATATTATTACTAAATCATCAAAAAAAGAGTGTCGAGGAACAAAAATACAAATTGGTACTGTATCTTGAACCTCACGATCTATCCATTGTTTTCCTTTCATGGCCTCCCTCTCCTTCCTTTTATTATAAAGTTACCTCTATAATCTATAGCCAGCAACAACAATCTAACACTCTTCGACAATGATAAATTGATATCGATGTTAAATTAACTGATTTAAAACTTTATTATAAGCAAATAGCCTTTTTATATTCTAAATAATCTAATTTAACGATTAAGGCTACTGTTGCAATGTGATTGAAACACCAGCCATGCCATCATAAAGGTTATGAACAGTAGAAACGAAGTTTACTACATCTCCTAAACCATTATGACTAATCGTGTAACTTTGTGATTGTGACAATGATACGTCAGTTACTGCATGTTGATAAGTTCCGTATGCAACGGCGTTTTGAGAAGTTGAAATTACATTTGCACTGATGTCAGTTTCGAAGTATGATGCTCCATCAACTAAGTTCATAGATATACCAAAGCCATTATCAGCTTTTCTGATGTTTGTTCCATTTGGTGAGTAATTTACCATACTGTATGAACCATCTTTCCAATATAATTGTGAACCGTCTTGAGATCCTTCAACAACATAGCCACCATCTATTCGCATTGCTGTAACATCATAAGATTTTGTTGCAGGGGTAACTAGCCATTGAGTATAGACCATAACCATGTGCATTCCATCAATCACATTTATAGGATTATCTATAATTTGAATCCTTTTATACGTTGTTTGATGACTTGCATCATAAGTTGCTATTCCATTGTTGAAATTTTCTTTTATTTGATCTACCATATCTGGATCAACTTCAGAATATGTAAATGTTCCATTAACACTTTCAGTAACTTGATAAATTTTTTCATTGACTGTTAAATCGCCATTTACTAATTCTTCTTTTTCTTCATCAGTCATTATTGATAATCTTGCTTCAGAAAATATTTCTCTTAATTCGGCATATTCTTCTTCACTGATTGCAGCATTAGCATTGCCAACATAACACAAAGTTCCAATAATTATGAAAGTAAAAACTACTTTCATAATCTTCACTACCCTATTTGCTATCCTCCTTCCATTTCCAATTCAAGCGTATCAAATTTTATCTTATTTTGGCAATAGAAAATCGTGAGAGTTGCTACTCCACGATTAGAGAATAGAAGAAATTGCTTGATATTCAGCTAAAATATAATCGATTTCTGATTGATAATTTTTACAGTTGCCTATAAAGCAATACATCGATTCATTAGGTTGAACTTTAAATCTAACAATTCTTTCTTTATTACTATAAGCCTCGAAGTCAATTCTATTTTTCTCAATATAGTAATACATATCATATTCGACATCATTTATATTTTCTTTACTAACTAATAACTTTAAACTATCACTATAACTTAAATTCTTATTTCCATCAACTTTAGTATAAGTATCAGACTTTTCATCATAACTATATCCTAAGTCTTTTAATTTGTTTTTATCATTATTTTCGTTTTCAACAAGGGCATTTTCTATTTCTATATTTTGATTAATTTTATCTTGAAGATTAAGAGTTACATCACTATTGAAATTACGATAAGTTGTATTTGCTATTTCAATATCATTTTCAATATTTAAAAACCTTTTATAATCATTATCATAATCTGTATTAATTGGATAATTAAAATAAGCTAATTTATTATTACTAAAATTCTTTTTGAAACTTATTTTACATTTGTAAGTATTTGGCTCATTATACTCATCATAAGTAGTAATGTCCAAATATAAATTTTTGGTAATTTCTCTAACTACTTCTTGAGTAAACTCTTCTGGATAACCAGTAAGTTCTTCCATAAATATATCCTCTATTTGATTACTTTCATACAAAACAACTTTATCACTGTTTACTAACGCATACAGCTCTAAATTTAAAGAACTTATATTTTCATCAGGATTTACAATTGCAATATTATCAATTAATAGAATATTTCTTACTTTAGATTTTATAAAATAACCATTGCCTATTGTGATATCATCACTATCGTAATTTAATATATAAATGCTTAAAGCATTATAATTATTTATGAAATAGATTAATAATAGAATAAATAAAATTGCAAATATTACTTTGAATATATTATTAAAAATGTGTTTCCATAAAACTAATAATAAACGGAAGAAATTTCTAATATAATCTGATAAAGTATTTTTCTCTAGTACTACTGAATTTGCAGATACACCTAATTCTGTACAAATACTTCTTATGTTATGTAAATCTGGTACAGTTAAACCATTCTCCCATTTAGATATTGTTCTATCTGATACTTTAATTTTATCCGCTAGAGCCTTTTGAGTTAAATTTCTTTTTAGTCTTAGTTCACATATGTATTTAGCAAAGCTATATTCTTTTACTTCATTATTGTTCTTTTCTTTATTGTCATTATTTATCTCTTTCATATTTTTCACCCTAATCATAATAACACAAATCTTAAAATATTTCATTATAAATTTGGTATT
>CALVIU010000032.1 GCA_944331835.1 uncultured Bacilli bacterium
TTATTTATCTCTTTCATATTTTTCACCCTAATCATAATAACACAAATCTTAAAATATTTCATTATAAATTTGGTATTTTTTGGTATAAAACGTTATTATTGACAGTTTTGGCTTATTTTCTTATAATATTTCATATGTTTTAGAAATAAAGGTGATTTGGATGCATAATATTAAAGCTTATTATATTTATAGAAAATATATTGATGAATTATTAAGAAATCAGAATATGACTTCTTCCCCAATATTGCAGGATATATTTACTAGGAAAGATTATGAAGAATTATTGAAACCAGTTTTAACAGTAATTGAAGAAAATCCACATGCTAATTTAACGACATTGCGATTTTTACTTTTTAAAAGAAGTGGATTAAAAGAAATAATTGATAATTTTGTTAAGCTTACCCAAATAACTCCAGGAGTTATATTAGATTTTGGTACATTTAAAACTAGAGATACTGTTTTATGTGGAAATTCACAAGAATATGTAATGGAAAATGGAGTGTTGGTTCCAAAACCAAAAGCAATTGAACAAGATACTATATTTGATTTAGCTTCAACATCTAAATTATTTACGGCGATAAGTATACTAAAATTACATGAAGTTGGATTAATTGATGTATTTGATCCAATTACTAAGTATGTACCAGATTTTAAAAATTTAAATGATGTAAGTATTTATGATTTGCTTAAATTTAGAGTTATGATAGTAACTGATACACGTGTTGATAGTGCTAAAAATAAAGAAGAAGCTGAGCAAATATTATTTGGGGTACATAAAAAAGAAAAGCAAAATTTCAATAATGCATATACAGATATGGGAGCAATGGTTTTGAGGTATGTAGTTGAAAAAGTTACTAAATTACCTTTTAAGACTTTTGTACAAGCTGTTATATTTGATCCAGTTGGTATGAAAGATACACATTTAAATGTACCTAAAGAAAAACTAGATAGAGTAGCAAATGAAAATTATTCAACAATCATTAAAAGCGATGGGACTGATATAACAAAATATGATAATGTTCCAGGTACACCACATGATGCTAAAGCTTTAGCTATTGGTGAACTAGATGGCATTGCTCCGGGTCATGCTGGTTTCTTTTCTACTAAAAATGATATGTTAAAACTAGGAAAATCTTTAATTAAAGGTGAAGTTTTAAGTAAGGAATCAGTAGCTACAATTAGTGATACTGCTACTGGCTTTAAAGATGATGAGGGATATACAAGGTTTTATGGTTCTCTTGTTTATTTAAAACAACCTGATCCCGCTAATTTAAGTGTTTATCCTCCCCTTTCAGGACGGGCTTTTATGTCTCCGGGATTTGCAGGAACAACATTATGTGTCGATCCAATAAATGAAATAACTCTATTTATTGGTTCTGGAAGACTTCATAATAGAATTTATCAAATACATCCTAATCAAGTACAAAATATTAAAGTGGATGAACACAATAAAAAGACTTTTACTTTAAGAAATGGTGAAGAAAAAATAATATGTGCTGATTATACGAAAGATAAAGAAGTAATGGTAAAACTAGCTTTAGATTTATCACTACAATATCAATTACTAGAAAAAATAATGCCTACGAATAGAGAAATGCATTTAGTTAGAGAATTAAATTAAAATAACTCCATTTTATGATAATGGAGTTTTTAAAAAAGTTAATATGGGTAACACTTACATTTAGTTTTTCAAGTTATTTAAATCAATAATTTTTTTTACTTCTTCTTCGCTTAGTTCGACAACTTTTGCAATATCTTCAATTGACATGTTAAGTTTTAACATGTTTTGAATAACATTTGTCTTGTTTTGCTCAATTCCTTGCTCAATTCCTTGCTCAATTCCTTGCTCAATTCCTTGCTCAATACCTTGCTCAATGCCTTGCTCAATGCCTTGCTCAATGCCTTGCTCAATGCCTTGCTCAATGCCTTGTTTAATACCCTGTTCTCTGCCTTTTTTCTCAGCCAAATACATTCTAGTATTAAATAGTTTTTGAGCATCCTCTTCTGGAGTCAAATCCCAAACAAAATCAGCATCACTATTAAGTCGCATTATTTCACCTTTATAAATACTTACTATATCATCGCTTGGATAAAATAATTCTAAATTATCTTTATCTTCATCAAGCATTAATATATAACGGTATTTATCCCTTTCTTTAGGGCTATTATAGCACACTCGCTTGATATTTTCTACATACATATTCCAAATAGCAAAATTATTAATAATCACGCCATCTTCATCTTGCATATATGCTTTAGTCATTATTTTTTCACTTCGATTATATGGAGAAGTACCAAAATTGATATTTACTTGAACGCATAAAGTTTCAGTATCATAAACATCTCCCTTTTTAGTGTTTTGACTATAAAAACTACATAAATAAGCAAAGTTTCTAACAGCTTTAGCAGTATCGTAATCATTTAGATTTATTTCAACATTTACATATCTGTCACGCACTTTTACCAAACAATCTAATACTTTCTTTTTATCAGTTACTTTTTCTAATGGTTGTTCTACAGATAAAAATTCAAGTACTTCTACTGGTTCTTCAAAAACTGTTTTTAATACTGCTTCTAGAATGATTTTTCCCTTTTCGCCACTGTTAACTAAAGTTTTAAAAACACGGTCATCAGAACCAGTAAGAAATTTTGGCTTTTCTGCAGTTGTTGTTGACAAAAGTCTCACCTCCCTTCTTGGGAGGCTATACTACCACATAAATATTGAGATATTTGGCGGATTATGTCGAAATACTTTAAAAAACTTAATTTTTTATTACAAAGTACTGACTGCACTACTAACTTGACCACCTTGTACTTCTTTGGTCATTATACTACTATTTCTAAAAACAATTTTTAAACTATCTCTTTCTTCATAAAATTCTGGGGATGGTAAACCGTACATTTTAATATATAATTACATCAATATATTAAACAAATAGTAAAATAGTAAAACTGCCAACATTGTTTGGCAGTTTTACCGTTAAATCATTTATTATTTTTATATTTCTCAATGGCTACTATTATTTTATATATACTTGTGTGAGGATTACTTCTAAATAAGTCTTTATTGTCATTTTTTGCTTTTTGTTCAATATTTAAAGCTGTCTTTTTGGCTTCTTCTAACATTTCTATAATACTCTGATACATATCCATATTTTCTTTGTATATTCCATTAATTTTTTCTAGTTCTTTTTTTACATCTTGACTAGTTGAGAACTTTAATTTATTTTTTCTATAATGCATTAAATACCATATTTCAAATGTCGGTGCAGATGTGATTACCTCTATATTGTATTTTTGACATTTAGGAATTATTTCTTCTATCTTTTTTATACGATTTTCATTTAAGTCTGTATCAATCACTAAAAATATTTTACATTCATCTTCCGATTTTATATCTTCATTATTTATATAATTTATTAAATCTTCTAACATTCCTTCAGGATCCGTGCTATTTCCAGATGAAAATTGAATTCTTAAATCTCTACTGGCAAAATGTCGAAAATAAAGATATTCTGAGGATTTTTTCCGCCTTCAGTACATATCACAATTAACGGCTTTTTCTTTTTGGAAACTATTTTTCTTCTAGCCACGAATCGATATCTTTTATAAATGGAACAGCACCATATCTGCCATTTATATATCCTTTCTCTATGTTTTCTTCTTTTCTAACACTGAAGGAGTCTAATGGATATAAATCCGAATTACCTGTTAAAACATCTTTTTCGGTAAACCAAATTTGGTCTCGGCGGAATAAATCTAAACTTAGCAAACTTATAGCATGAGTTGTAAATATTAGTTGACTATTTTTAGTATTTAATTTTTCATTATTAAATAATTTAATAATATATTTGACTAGTGTAGGATGTAAGCTTTTTTCTAGTTCATCAACAATTATTATTTTTGTTTTTTCAAAGGCTCTTTTTAATATCGGAGCAAGAACAAATAAAATTTTTGTTCCTGATGATTCATCCTCAAAATCTAATGTGTATATTTTTTTTTCATCTTGAGAATCGGTTATTTCATAATCCATCGCTATTTTTACACTTTTCGTTTTTAATGGTCCTTGTTTTTGATTATTTATTATAAACGATGAGTTTTCAACATCTCTTTCTTCATAAGAAACACGCAAATCTTTAATGAAAATATCAGATTCTTTTAATAGTTTTAAAGTAAATTTTTTTAAATCTTCATCATTATTACTATAATTAATCAAGTCTTGGTCTAGCATGGAATCAAAGGAACCGTAGGTATCAATAGAGTTTAAAAACCACAAAAATGCATCTTTTGTTTTTTCGTAATTCCATGTTGTAGCTGTGGACAAAAAAAGTTTATTTTCAGTATTTTTGGAAGCAATTGATTCTAAAGTTTTTTTATCACTATTAATAAAACTATATTCTGTAGTGTTTTTACGAGTAAATATGTTAGTAGGTTTTTGGCTATAGTATGCATCTAATGACTCATTATATATTTTATCTTCATCAGCACTAAAAAAATATCTATATTTTATTTTATTAGCAATAAAAATAAATTCAAATTCACTTGGACTATTATTAGTATCTTCTGAAAACAAAAACGGTTTTAAGATATCCCATTTTCCTCCGAGTGATATCATATTAGAGTTTCTAACCATTAAAATAGCAATTGTAAATGCTTTTATTAAATTAGATTTACCTGAAGCGTTTGCACCATATATTACTGCCGTTTTTAATAATTCTTCATTATTAAAAGTAAAAGTGTTTTCTTCATTTTCATTTCCACTTTCTTTTTCTAAAGACAAAGTAACTTTTTCTTTAAAAGATAAAAAGTTTTTTATGCTAAATTCTATAAGCATAAATACCCCTCCTTATCAATATTATATACTTAAAAGTCAAAAATGTATACATATTTTTTGTCTTTTCGCAAATTTTGTGCAAATATTAAAAAAATAATTCTGCAAAACAAAATTATTCTTTATTATAAAGCCAATCTTTAATATCTACTATTTGTATACCTTCATAAGTAAACATATCATGATGTGTCCTTGCAATTATCATTTTAGGATAAGCATCTCTTATTTTAAGTAATGGTGTTACTTCTCTTTTGAAAGTTTCATTTTCAAAATCATTACCTATATCACTTGATACTTGAATATAAATTTTTTCATTTCTTTTACTAGCTACAAAATCTATTTCCTTATCATATAATATTCCAACATAAATTTCATATCCTCTTCTAATTAATTCCATGGCAACAATATTTTCATATATACTACCATAGTTCATATTCTTAGTTCCTTCTATTGCATATTTAACAGCATGATCAGATAAATAATATTTATCTTGAGTTGCCAAGTACATTTTTCCTTGAATATCATACCTTCTAACCTTATAAAAAGCAAAAGCATCACATAAATATTTTATATATGTTCCAACTGTCTTATCATTAACATCCATTTTATTACTTTTTAATGTTTCTGTAATACTTCTGTAAGAAGTTATTCTAGAAATATTATCTATTAGAAAATCACTTATACTATCCATTAGTGGTATATTTTTTATTTTATTTCTATCAACTATATCTCTAACAATTAATGTTTTATAAACTTCTTTTATATAATCATATTTTTCTTCTAACTCTTTATATAAATATGATCCAGAAAAACCACCTTCTAAGACAAATTTATCAAAATTATCATCATTATTCTCATAATTATAATATTCTAGAAATTCTTTATAAGAAAATGGATACACTTCAATACTAAAATTTCTTCCTGTAAAAAGAGTTGCTAAATCGCTAGATAGTAAAAAAGCATTAGAACCAGTAATATAAATATCATATTTTTTTTGTGCATGAAAATTATTTAAAGCAATTTCAAATCCATCACACATTTGAACTTCATCAATCATAATATAATTATTTTTATTTGCATTATATAAATTATCAATATATTCTATTAATTTTTTATATTCTTTTAAATCTTCAAAATCAACTAAATTATAATCGATAAATATTATGTTGGCATCTTTATCACTATTTAAAACATAATCTTTAAACATAGAAAGCAGTTCTGATTTACCACTTCTTCTTATCCCTGTTATAACTTTAATATCTGGAGTCCCCATGGCATTTATCAATTTTTTTAAATAATCCCTTTTTATTATTTTCATGTGTATTCACCTCTTGATAATATTGTATCATGCCATTTCGCAAAAAGCAATTTTTTTCCTTTTTGCGAAATAGAATTATTCTTTATTTTCATAAGCAAGTAAGTTTTTAATATCTTCTTCAGTAAGTTCAGATAATATATTCTTATCTCTAACTTCTCCATCAATTAATTTATCACTAAGCATTCTTTTTTTGTTTTGAAGTTCTAATATCTTTTCTTCAATAGTTCCCTTACTTATTAAATGTATTACTTCAACTGTATTTTTTTGTCCTATTCTGTGAGCTCTATCTGTTGCTTGGTTTTCCGCTTGGGGATTCCACCATAAATCTAGGTGAATGACTACATCAGCAGAAGCTAAGTTTAGTCCAGTTCCCCCAGCTTTAAGAGTTATTAAAAATACTTTGATATCATTTCTTAGATTAAAATCATCTACCATATTAATTCTACTTTTTGAACTTACTCCACCATCAATCATATAATACTTTATTTTTTCTTTATCAAGTCTTGTCTTTACTAAATTAAGAGCAGTTCTAAATGATGAGAATATTAACATTTTATGACCATTAGCACTATATTCATTAATAATATTAATAAGTGTATCTATTTTATTACTTCCCCCATCATAATTATCATAAATAATACTTGGATCAATACAAATCTGTCTTAATTTTACAAGTAATTGTAAAATTAAGAATCTAGCTTTAGACATTCCAGCGCTAGCAATTATTTCATCCATTTCTCTTTTTACTCGTTCAAGCTCCGCCGCATAGAGTTTCTTTTGTTCGGGAGATAAATCAATATAAATATCATTTACTAATTTATCAGGAAGTTCTTTAATAACATCTTTTTTCCTTCTTCTTAATATAAAAGGATTTATTTGATGAGATAATCCTTTTAATAAAGTTTCACTTTCTTCATCAAAATCCTTTATTCGATACTTACTTTGAAATTTAGTTAAACTTGTTAAGTATCCGGGCATAATAAAGTCAAATATGCTCCATAATTCAAGAATTGAATTTTCTAATGGAGTTCCAGTTAAGGCAAATTTGACATCACCTTTAATACTTTTAACACATTTAGTAATACCTGCTAAATTATTTTTAATATTTTGAGCTTCATCAATAATTACAGCATGAAAAGATTTATCTTCGTATAATGATTCATCTTCTCTTAAAATACCATAAGTAGTAACTATAACATTTACATTATCTAAATCATTTAATATTTTAATTCTTCTTTCTTTATTACCAACACATATTACCTTTTTTATTTCTGGTGCAAATTCATCAAACTCATGTTCCCAGTTATAAGCAAGGCTAGTTGGTACAACTATTAAGAATTTATAATCTTTATTTTCTAATAACATCTCTTTAATGTAATAAATTATTTGAATAGTCTTACCTAATCCCATTTCATCAGCAAGAATACCACCGAAGCCAGTTTTATCCAAATTATATAGCCATTTAACCCCAGTTACTTGATAATCTCTTAACTGCGTTAAATCTTTCAAAGATAGGTCACTATCTTTGAAAGCATAAAATCTCTTAATAAGATTATCAAATAAATTATCAGTTTTAATTATATTACTATATTTAGTATTTTTAAGACTATCTAAATATATTGCTCGATATTTTAAAATACTTCCATGACCATTTATTATATCTTCATCAGTTAATTCTAATTCTTCAGTTAAATCTTCTAGTTCTTGTAATGATTCATCTTCTAGATTTAGAATATCCCCACTTTTAAGTTTATAATATCTTTTCTTATTTTTAATACTTTTAAATACATTTACTAGTTCTTCACTAGGAATATCACCAAGGGAAAAATCAAAACTCAATATGTTATCTTGACCTATACCAAACATCGATGTAATATTAGTTTTCTTTCTAATATTCATCTTCTTAAATTTTTCCGTAGTATATACCACATACTTGCTTGATAATTCTTCTAAACCATCTTCAATAAATTTTACTTCTTTTTCTAAATCAACAAGTATTAATTTGTTATTCTTTATTTCGAAAGAATACATAAGTAAATCATTAATAACCCTTGATTCTAATTCCATGTCTCTTAAGACTAGAGAATTTGAATCAAAGTAATTAACTACTTCATCATCATAAATAAATTTAACATCACAAATAATATAATCACGTCTTAAATCAAAATATAGTTCTGTTTTAATATCTTTAGTTACAACGATATCATTAACTGAAGAATCAACATCCATATTGTTTTTAACAATATTCATTAACCCTTTAGTAAATATATTTACTTTATCTTTTTCAATAGTTATATTATTTATTTCATTATCTATTATAGTTTCTAATAATTCTCTTTCTTTTTTATTTAAGTGATAGATACTTCCTTTATAATAGACATATTCATAATCATTATCAATTAATAAATTAAATTCATTAGTATCAAAATTTAGATTATAATTATCACTATTTTTACTTAATTTAGTTTTTAAAGGAAATCCTTCTTTTATTCCATTTACTAAATAATCTTTATAAATAAATCTTACAGTTTTAATCTTACTTAAGAATCTTTTTAATTCTTGAGGAGAATGATATCTACCATTTACTCCCCCGGTATATTCTAAGAAGGCTTCAATTACATTTTTATTTTCTTCATTAAAATAATTTAATTCCGGATTAAAAGTAAAGTTTTTACCAAACTTTACTTCACCTACTCCATCTTCATATACTTTTTTAAAGGCACTTACTTTAGTATTTAGGCTATATAATCTATTTTCGCCGATATTAACTTTAGGTTCAATAAATTCATGATAATAACTGCTATTAATATCTAATTTTAATTCTAAATCTACTTCCTTTTTTATTGTAGGTTTACTATTTACTAAGAATTGTTCTAATATAGCATTAGATATTTTTTTAGGGTCAGAAAAAACCGGAAATAAGATTTTGTAACAAGCAAGAATAATAATAGCAACATGAATACATTTATCATGATGTTCAAAATTATGACATGTACAAGATATATTAATTATGTCATTATCTTTAATATGAATATCTACACTACAATGTTCATAATAATAATTATGAACTTCCATAAAAAAAGAAAATATTTTACTATCACCAGTTTCTTCCGTATCAAAATGCTCTATTTCACACCTTGGTAAAATAGAAGATGCTTGGTAGAGTTCAGGTGTAGTAAAATACTCACTTATATTTGTATTATTAATTATATCAGTTATAGTCATATATTTAGCCATAGTCAATCACCATGCTTATGGTATCACACTTATAGTGATATCGCAAGAGTTTTATGTGGATAACTCGGCCTCCGTGGCGGGGACTGCCGCCGTCGGAGGTTTAAGGGTTATCACATCCCTATAATGTACGGATCACTTATAGCCCCATTTCCATCGATTACATATACATTAGAATCGAGATATAAGACAGGACGGGCAGAATTGCCGCGGTCCGCGCTGTTGCTGCGCAAGTAGCCGTTGTTATTCACGTAGAACACATAGCGCGAGAACGTGTGCGGAGTAATTGTCCATTCGTATCCCTGTCCATATAACCAACTTTGTCCAGCACATGTTGCATTATTATACGAACCTAAATTTGTCGTTCTGGCACAAGAACTTGCTAGTACACTATACCCATAATCACTTGGATACATTAATCCTATATATCCAGTAGTTGTTGGTCTGCCACTAGATACTGTATCTCCTCTTTCATACCCATAGAATGCCTCTGTTGTTGCGCTTGTACTTGAATGTTCTCCCAAATACCATGTGACATTTTCTATCATTGCCCTATACGTATCATTTATCCCAGTTTCAGTATAATCACAATTCCCTGCTGGAACTGTTGTTGAATATCCATAACAATATTCTCCTCCGGTACCATTTTCACTATTCAAGTATGCTCCATTTAACAAATTCATCAAACTTGCTGCTGTCCAATCATTTGTACCCGATTTATGCCATGCTAGTCCTCCGATTGATTCATTTCTAATTATCTTAACTAAATTTTGGCCTGCTAGTCCATGTGAATTTTCATCAAACACACCGATGATTCTCCACAATTCATTATTAAACCAGATATAATTATTTGGATCTTTTCCTTCATAACGATATCCATTTTCATTTACTACCTGTCCTGTGCCCTGTTCACTACCACTAAGACTTATAACATAACTATTAAGATTAGTTTGAGAAATCGAAGTAAAGTCAATATCACAGGTTATATTATCACTAGTTATATCTTCAATAGCCAGTTGCCATTCATCATATAGCCATTTTCCAGTTGCATTTTCACAAGTTACATCTGCTCGATACATTCCTTTAGATGGAAATGTATTAACACTTGCTCCATCAAGTGTTAAAGCATAAGTTACACCATCTTGAGTAAAAGTTTTATTACTATTAGTATTATATCCCATTGCTATAATACTAATAAATATTACAACTATTACAATACTAGTAATTATTAATCTTTTCTTCATCTTTTATCCCTTCCTTTAGAATATTAACTATTTCTAATAATTTTATTTTTATATAATATTTTTCATATAAGTCATTGTCATATTCTTCTAATATTTTTATATTCAAATTATCTAATAATAATTTATTAACTTTTTTTATTTTTTTCAATCCAAATGTATCCACTATTAATTTATCAATACCCACAAATTTTATCTTATCTTTATATTTAACTAATATTAGATAATTTGGATATAATTTTCTTAATATACTTACTCTTTCATTCATAACATATCCTTTATCTGTGATAGTTCTAGGAAAAGCCCTTAGACTTTTCCATCTATCATCTTTTTTAGAGTTATACTCTTGGATAATTCATGTCCTTAATGCTTATTCTTAACTAGCCTTAACCAATTAAACATCAAACATTTAGGGCTCTTGCGGGCAGAATTGCCGTTGTTCGCGTTGTTGTTGTTCAAGTTGCCGTTGTTATTCACGTTGAACACATTGTTCGAGTTCGATGAGTTCGGAGTTACATAAGAATTACCCACCCCAATATCTATTAAAAATATTATAGGCATCACTTGCAGTAGTATATGGATAACTATTTTTATAGTTTTCTATACTACTAAATAGTTTATCAAAATTTATTAATTTATTAGTAAATAAATACTTAGTTCTTTTAATACCTTTTTTAATATTTTTCTTACTATTACTATTTAATCTAATAATTGTTTTATTATTTATAACTTTAAAGTTATATCCTAGATATGGTATACCATTTCTAGATGGTGATATATAAGTTTTGTTTTTATTTACTGATAATTTATATTCATTATATAATTTATCAACAATGATATTTAAACAATATTTTAAATACTCTTTATCTTGATGAATGATCACATAATCATCCATGTAGTTGACAAAATTCAAGTGTAAATTATGTATCATGAAATGTTGTAATTTTGCTAAGTAAAATATGGCTAGAAATTGCGATGATTGGTTTCCGATAGGTAAGTCCTTATTATATTCGTATTTTGGTAATGATATATCTAATTTATTTTCAAAATTACCTATTATTTTATTAATATATGGTTTATTGGTACTATCTAGTATTACTTTAACTAGATTATATTCTTCACTTGTTAAATCTTCTTTAATAAGATTTAGCAAAACATTATGATCAATACTATAAAAAAATTTAGAAATATCTAGTTTTAAAAAGTAAAATTCTTTATACTTTTTAAAACTTTCAATATCTTTTTTAAATAGTTTTATTGCATAATCAATACCCATATTTTTTCTAGTTGCACAATTTCGATTATTTAAGTATTTACTTAACTTAGGTATAAGTATAAATCTTGATACATAATGATTTATGATTTTATCATAAATACTTTGGGACATCACCACCCTTAATTTTGGTTTATATATTAGAAATATATTGTATTTACCACCATTATACAAATTATTTTCTAATACTCTTTTTATATCTAAAAGATATTCTATTTTTTGAGTTTCAAACTTAAATATCTTTTTCTTGTTTTTTACATTTTTTCTAATTTCTTGTTCATATACTGCTTTTAAATCACTTAAACACACTTTCATCTTTATTATTTAACCATCCTGATATCATTTTATTTACCTCAATTAATTTAGTAGTTATATTATATAGATTTTTCTCATTGATATACTTCATATCATATAATCTATCTAACAAAAAATCTAAGTAAGCAATACTTCCTTTAATATTACTTTTATAAAATAACAAATTAAAATTATCACTTTCATAATTACATTTTAGAATTAATTCTAAAATGTAATTTGATACTGTTCTTATTTTATCTTTATAAAAATAATCTTTACGAGGTATATTTTCTATTAAACTATCCAAACTTTTAATAAACTCTTTATATTTGTGTAACAATTTAAATTCATTATTTATAATCTTAAACATTCTTCAATACTTTCTATTACTCTTTCTAAAGTTTCTTTATTGGAAGTTTTAATAGTTTTCATTAAAATATCCAATCTATTTTTTAATAATGCTGTTTTTCTTGCAACATTCATAAACTTAGCATATTGATTTATTTTTTTATAATTATATTCTTTTTCAAATTGTCCTTTTTTAATGACACGATATGAAATTTTATTTTCTTCTAGTCTATTTATTACTTTAGATAATGCATTATCAGGAAAACCTACTTTTGGTCCTGGGGTTACTCTATAACCAATCAAAATATTAATAATTAATGCATCATTGTCATATACTCGATAAAATTTACCACCATCTTTAATTATAAGTATATAATCTCTTTCTTCATCATTTAATAATTGTTTGGTGTCAAGAATCCCCCCCCCCGAGCGAACTTTTGTTTATGTTGCTATTATTTACTTTTTCAATTTTTAAATTTCCTATTTTCATTATTCTAAACATTCCTTTCTGCTTCACTTTGTTTGCTTTAGCCACAAACGAACATGAAAATATCTATTTTTTTATTTATTCTTTGATATAATAGTAAACTGTTATCAGGTATACTACAGAACACGGTGAGGT
This sequence comes from uncultured Bacilli bacterium, assembly GCA_944331835.1. Taxonomy (GTDB): domain Bacteria; phylum Bacillota_I; class Bacilli_A; order RF39; family UBA660; genus Onthocola_B. The sequence goes on from CALVIU010000032.1 coordinate 13,162, forward strand.
GAGTGGTGTTAAGAACATGTTCTTAAATCCGTATTATTATATGTGTCGATTATCTCTGGAGTACAAATGAGTGTGCCATTAGATTTAAAATCTATATTAAAGAGCACGGAACCTTATCTTTGGTAAACAATTTCTCTGTTTCAGAATTAGAGATTATCAGTCAATGCCTGTATAACAAAAATTTTAAAGAAAGGAGAAATTTTATGTTCAAAACAATTTATAAAAACTGTGCTGGTATTGACGTTCACAAAAGACATATTGTTGTTAGAATTGCTAAAACCAATGAACATGATGTTACGGAATATCAATTAAAAACCTTCTCTACTTTTACAGATGATTTAATTGAATGTCGTAATTGGTTGCTTGAGAACGATATCCTAGATGTTTGTATGGAATCTACAGGTAAATATTGGATTCCTGTCTATAACATTTTAGAAGAAAAATGTCGTTGTGTTCTTTCTCATCCTAAATATGTTAGAAGTATTCAAGGCAAAAAAACTGATAAACGTGATACTTTGAGAATCGTTGACCTATTCAAATATGGTTTAGTTGAACCATCTTTTATTCCACCAGCTGACATTAGACAATTAAGAGATTTAATGCGATATCGTAACAAACTTGTTAATATGCGTTCTTCAGAAAAAAATAGATTTCAAAATTCTCTTACCGTTTCGAATGTTCAAATTGCTAGTGTATTTACTGATGTGTTCGGCAAAACTTCTCAGTCTATTCTAAAATTAATGCTTGATAATCCTAACTTAACTTTAGAAGATATTACACCTTTAATTCATAAACGCGTTAAATCTACTCCAGAAGATATTTTGAAATCTATCAATGGTATTTTTGATGAATCGCAATCATCAAAAATGTCTGTTTGTTTAAAACATCATAATTTAATTAATGAGTGTATTGAATTAATTAAACAACAAGTTTCAAAACTAACAGTTAAATATACTGAAGAAATTAATTTACTATTAACCATTCCTGGTGTTAGTGAAACTTCAGCGATATTTATTATAGCAGAAATTGGTACAAATATGAATGCTTTTATTGATGATAAACATCTTACTTCTTGGGCTGGCCTTACACCTAGATGTAAAGAATCAGCGGGAAAAAAGCAATCTGTTAGAATTATTAAAGCTGGGCAATATATTAAACCATTACTTGTTGAATGTGCTTTAAATGCTATTAGAGATAAGTCCTGTCCTTATATTAAATCGCGATATGAATCTATTAAAAAGCGTCGCGGACATAAGAAAGCAATCATTGCTATTGCAAGATTTCTATTAATATGTGTTTTTCATATTCTTAAAGATAAAGTACCTTTTGATAATAATAGATTTGATGGTTTGCTTAACAAAAAAATTAAGAACCAATCTAAATCTATTAAAGGCACCGAAGATATGATTTCGTATTTAACTGAGTTAGGTTATAACGTTACAGTGCAGAATAACTGATAACAATTTACTATTTCAAAGAACATATACAAAAATGCGTTTGTTTTATTTTAACGTCTTCATTGACGGTTTTTAGTATGCCTTAATTTCATATTTTTATTTTCAACCTTCTCCTTTTTCTATATTAACATTAGTATTTTAATTTTATATTTTGTTGATAACTCGCAACCTCCGTGGCGGGGACTGCCGCCGTCGGAGAATTAAGTTTATCACATCCCTATAATGTATGGATCACTTATAGACCCGTTTCCATCGATTACATATACACTAGAGTCTAGATATAAGACAGGACGGGCAGAATTGCCGGAGATCGCGCTGCTGTAGTTCAAGTAGCCGTAGTAATTCACGTTGAATACATTGAGCGAGTTCGATGAGTTCGGAGTTATCGTCCATTCATATCCTTGTCCATACATCCAACTTTGTCCGGCACATGTTGCATTATTATACGAACCTAAATTTGTCGTTCTGGCACAAGAACTAGAAAGTACACTATACCCATAATCACTTGGATACATTAATCCTATATAGCCAGTAGTTTCCGTTGGTCTTCCACTAGATACCGTTGTTCCTCGCTCATATCCATAGAAGGCTTCTGCTGTTGCACTTTGAGTTGAATGACCTCCCAAATACCATGTGACATTTTCTATCATTGGCCTATATGTATCGTTTATTCCTGTTTCGGTGTAATCACAATTCCCTGCAGGAACACTTGTTGAATATCCATAGCAATATTCTCCGCCAGTACCATTTTCACTATTCAAATATGCCCCATTTAGCAAATTCATCAAACTTGCTGCTGTCCAATCATTCGTATTTGATTTATGCCACGCGAGTCCTCCGATTGAATCTGCTCTAATTATTTTAACTAGATTCTGGCCACTTTGACCATGTGAGTTTTCATCAAATACTCCGATAATTCTCCATAGTTCGTTATTGAACCATACATAATTATTTGGATCTTTTCCTTCATAGCGATATCCATTTTCATTAACCACTTGTCCGGTGCCTTGCGTTGTTCCTGATAAACCTATGATATAGTTATTTAAATAATTCTTGCTACTTGGGGTTTGATAAGTTAAAGTACAATTTGTATATTTATTATCAATCCCTGATATTTCTACTCTTTGATACTTTTGATTATAACTTGATGTTGCTCCATTACAACTAAGTGTTGCTGGGGTACTTGGGTTATAAGTATTATCAGTATTGTTAGTTGCAAGTGTTACATCAGGTGGTACTATATCAAAGTATAAATAACATTTATCGGAAATATTATTTTTTAAAGTCACTTTTTTAGTTTCATCGTTCCAAGTCAATATTCCTCCATTTTCACATCCAGATAAATCTTGATTAAATTCATAGCCATTTCCTGGCCACGAATTATTAATTGAAGGAGAATACTCATAACTATCAAGAGACGTTTCTAACATAAGTGAAAATGTTTTATTATTAATACTTTCTTCGCTCTTACCACTTGCTATTATTACTCCATCAGTATTTATATAGTTAAATATTATAAAAGTTAATATAAATATACCTACTATAGATAATGTAATTACTACTTTTTTCTTCTTCATAATATGCTCCTTTATATGTAGTATATAATAAAAAATGTAATAACTTTGTCGAACACTGTCTACTACTATAATAATTATAGATAAATTTTATCTAAAAATCAATAGATAATATTTATCTAAGATATAATTTTATGTGCAGTTATAATAGATATGTAACATTTATTCCAATTTGCCATCAAAATTTCAGGAACCGATAATGTGG
>CALVIU010000033.1 GCA_944331835.1 uncultured Bacilli bacterium
CTATGACTACAAACAAGGTTTACCTTTGTTTGTTATCCACATTATAAATCGGTATCATTTTAACTAATGTTTAACACCCCTAAAATTTTTCCTTTATTTAATTCTATTTTTATAACGTCAATATCTTTATCAATATCATCAATAATTACCTTATCATTAAAAGTTAAAATAAGGCGATCATCTAAATTAAATCCTTGTTCTAAGTACTTAAGTAAATATCCCATTATAGCCCTTTTATGAGTAAATATAACAATATTTTTATTCAAATTCTTTTTAAGTATTCTATCAATGGCAATATTCATTCTACTGCACGTTTCATTTAATGATTCTCCACCATTAAATTTAAAATCAAAATCTCGCTCTTGCATAAACCTAAGCATCTTAATATTTCTATTGCCAAGCTTTCCAATTTTAGCATCACTTAAAAATGAATTAATAATTATTGGAATATTTCTATAGCTAGCATAATATTTAGCTGTAGCAAGAGCTGATGCATAATCAGAAGAATAAATAACATTGGCATCAATTTTCTTTACCAACTTAACCGCCGCTTTTTCTCCCTCAATTGAAAGAGGCCGATTTACTCTTTTTTCCTCAACAGTTTCATCAGTTTCATAAACTATATCTTCTAAAACCATATTATTACTTACTAAATATAAAGTCATTTTTACCACTACTTTCTAACCCAATTATATCACATTTTTTATTTATTTAAAATTTTCTATTTACAAATAAATAATTGTGTTTTATATTTAAGTTAGAGGTGTGACTATGAAAGAAAAATTAATAAGAATTTTTGAAAGAACCGATAAAGAATATTTAACTCTATCTGAAATAAAAAAGCAATTAAATATTAGCAAGAAATCCGATAAAAAGCAATTAAAAACTGGACAAAAACGTGATGACTACGCCAAAAAATGTGCTGATTTATCTGAAGCTCTAAATTCACTAATCAGTGAAAATTATTTAGTGCCAGATGATTGTAATCGCTTTTATAAGGGCTCACTGCCTAACAAAAAGCCTTTAAACACATGCATTATGAATTTAATTACTGAAAAAGGCTCAATTACAATTAATAATCTTACAAAGTTAAAAGAATATGATGCATCAGCAATTGCTGATGCCTTAAAAACTCTAGAATTAGAAGGAAAACTATATTGTGAAAATGAACATTATATAGCATTTCCCTCTAATTTTTTTATTACTAAAATTTATTGTAACAAAAAAGGTTTTAAATATATAAAACATAATAAAAAAAATATTTATTTAAGTTCATCAGAATTTGATTCTCTTTTACCATATGATACAGTGGTATTTACATACGAATCCAAAAACTTAATACCTAAGAAAATCTTAAATAGAGAAAATCCTGAAGCAGTCTGCGAAATAATCGAAGAATCTGGCAAAAAGAAAATAAAATTAGTAGGAAACAACAAATTTCCTATTCATCTATCTATAAAAAATTTAGTTGAACAAGACATGTCCTTAAGTGATTTGCCAATAGGTACAAGAATACTTGTAAATATAACAACCGAAGAATTTGATGGAGTTTATGAAGCAGAATTTATTGAAATCCTTGGCCACAAAGATGATTTAGATGCCGAACTAACTGCAATAGGATATAATAATGGCTTTCGTATTAGACACACTAAAGAAGAATTAGAACAAGTAGCAAATACACCAACAGAATTACAAAAAGACGACTATCAAAACCGTGTTGATTTTCGTCATGAAAATATATTTACAATCGATGGAGAGCATACCAAAGATATGGATGATGCAGTTGGATTAAAAAAACTACCAAATGGCAATTACTTATTAAATGTTAGTATTGCAGCAGTTGCTTATTATATAAAACCAGGCTCTCCTCTATGGGAAAGAGCAGAACAAAACACTACTAGTCTTTATTTAATTGATTCAGTATCTCACATGCTTCATTACCAAATATCTAATGGAATTTGTTCACTTAACCCTAATGTTGATCGCTTAGCAAAAAGCTTTTTAATAGAAATAGATAAAACTGGAAACATCATCGATTTTCAAATTGTTGATAGTGTAATCAATTCTAAAAAGAAAATGTCTTATGAAAAAGTAAATCAATTATTAGACCAGGATGAAATTCCCAAAGGCTATGAACCATTTATAAAAGATTTATTATTAATGCAAGAGCTATCTACCATAATAAGTGAACGGCGACGAAAAAACGGTGCTTTAGACTTTGATTCGAGCGAAATATCTTTTATGCTAGATGAAAACAAAAATATTGTAGATGTTGAAGTTACAAAACAAGGCACAGCTCAAAAAATTATTGAAAATTTCATGATTATAACAAATGAAGGTATGGCAGATTATATGCTGAAACAAGGACTAACTTTTGTATACAGAAATCACGAAATTCCCTTCCACGAAAAACTAAAAGAAACAATTAATTTAATTAAAAGTATCGGATATCGTTTTGAAGCAGCAAAAAATACCGACGATCCACATGTAATTCAAAAAATAATTCAAAGTCTAAGCAGTAAAGAAGAGTTTTTCGTTATCTCTAGTTTAATTTTACGAAGTATGCAAAAAGCCTATTACAGCACCGAAAATCATGGACATTACGGTCTTGCTTTAAATGCTTATTCCCAAACAACTTCTCCAATAAGAAGATTTTTAGACCTAGTCATTCAAACAATTTTAGATAACCTTGATTACTTCTATGACGAAAACACTAATATTGATGAAATAAAAGATTATTTATCACGCATCTGTGAACATGCTAGTATCATGGAACGTTGTGCAGATAAAGCCGAATATGAAGCTAACAAATTATATATGGTTGATTATATTGCTAAAAGAAAAGATGAAGAATTTGATGCTTACGTTTCTGATATTACGCCAAGATATATGATAGTTAAAACCCAAAAATTAATCGAAGGAATTGTCTATTTCGATGACATCGATGATGGAAACTTTGAATATAGTCCCGAAAATAAATGGCTAAGCAATCATGAAACAAGAATTATCATTGGCTCAAAAGTAAAACTTCGTGTCAAAGAATGTGACCGTGAACATCGTATTATCTACTTCTATGCTTTATCTCCAAGTAGAATACAAGAATCAATTCTAAACAGAGTAAAAAACTAACAATCATTCTCCGATTGTTAGTTTTTCTTCATCTTTCTTTACTAGTTTATCTATATCAACACTATTAATTGATTCAAATCTTCTTGTAATCTTCTCACTTGTTGTATGAAGTTCATCAATACTTTGATTTACTGTCTTAACATTTCTTGCAAGTTTATCCCAACGATCCTTATATCTAGTAAATTCAACACTAAGTTTTGCTAGTTCTTCATGAATTACTTTAGCATATTTATCTCTTTCCATATTCTTAAGTATCATACTAATTATTGATAAAGTGCTAATTAATGTCGTAGGACCTGTAATCCATACTCGCTTGCTATATGCATAATTAAGCAATTCAGGATGATATGCGTTAATTTCTGCAAACAATGCTTCCGCCGGCAAAAACATAATTGCTTCATCACTAGTTTCTCCTGGAATAATATATTTTTCACTTATATCATTAATGTGCTTCTTAACATCAGCCACAAACATTTTTTCCGCTTGATCCCTAATTGCTTTATCCTTAGTCTTATCAGTCATTCTTTGATAATTTTCCAAAGGAAACTTCGAATCAATGGCAATAGTACCAAGTGGTGCTGGAGCATAAAGTATTGCATCACTTATATAACCATTACTAAATTTATGTTGTGTTTCATATATTCCGTTTTTATTACTTCCAAAAGCATTATTTAAAATATACTCAAGATTCACTTCCCCAAAAGTACCTCTCGTCTTTTTATCAGTTAAAACACTTTGTAAAGACACTATTTCACTATTTAATCCATCGATTTTCTTCTGTGCCTCATCAATTTTCGAAAGCCTTTCAAGTACACTCATAAATGTCTTATTACTCTTTTCAAAGTTTTTATCTAACCTTTCATTTACGGCATCATTAATTAGTGTTAATTTTCTTTCAATTCGTTCATTAAGTTTTTCAAAATCGGTCATTAAATCTTTCGAAAATGTAAACTTAAACTCTCCAATTTCTTTATTAATATTTGCTTCAAAATGACCAATTCGTTCTACTAACTCCGTATTATTACTTCTTCTAACTAACAAAATTATTAAAAGAATAATCACTAATACTAATAAACCTATAATTATATATTCTAACATTTTAAATCACCATAATAAGCATAACACACAAACAAACATTTGTAAATTAGTTATTAACAAAAAATATTTCATACCAAGTTAAGAAACTATAAATTGTCCAAACCTTCCGATAATTATCTTTTTTACCACTTATATGTTCATCAAGTAATTCATTTATTACATCAACTTTAAAAAACTTACTTGTAAACTCTTTATTAAACATTTTTCTAATTTCATCACTTACTTCTGTAGTCTTCATCCATTCTCTAATTGGTACCGGAAAACCTAATTTTTTCTTTTTATATGCTTCAGTTGGTATAACTTCCTTCGCAGCTTCTCTTAAAGCTACTTTAGTATTTTCCTTTGTTACTTTGTAATCAATAGATAGTCCACTTGCCACTTTAAATACTTCTTTATCAATAAATGGTACTCTACCTTCTAAAGATGAAGCCATCGTCATTCTATCAGCCTTAAGAAGTATATCTTTCATAAGCCAATAATTAATATCAATTGCTTGCATCTTATGAATATTTGAATATCCCTTAAATTCATCATAAGTATCTCTCGTTACATCAACACCACGCAAATTATATTCTTTACTTAATACTTTACGAGCCATCTTTTCTGAAAAATTTCTATTTACTCCAATATAACTATTTTCTAATTTTTCTCCTCTTCTAACCAAGAAATTAAATCCTCGTCCCTCCGGAAATAAAGCTGCAATTTTACCAATAAAATGTCTTATAAAATAAGGTATTTTATTATAAAACTTCATATCAACTTCTTCCCGGTAATAATTATATCCGCCAAAAAACTCATCGGCACCTTCTCCCGATAACACAACTTTAACATCTTGACTAGCTAACTTAGCCACAAAATATAGTGATATTGCTGCTGGATCACTCGTCGGTTCATCCAAATAATACATAATATGTGGAAACTCTTCCATATATTCATCCATCTTTATTACTTTAGATGTATTATTAATTCCTAGCTTTTCAGTTAAATCCTTAGCATAACTAATTTCGTCATATTTATCGATATCATAACCAACTGTATAAGTCTTCGCAGGCTTTGCCAAAGACACAATATACGATGAATCTATTCCGCTAGATAAAAATGAACCAACTTCAACATCACTAAGTAAATGTCTACTCACTGAATCTTTCATTACTTCACTAATGCTTTCTACTGCTTCATCAAATGTTTGCTCTTTATCCTTAAAATCTAATTTAAAGTATTTATCTATCTTTATATCCCCATCTTTATAAAGTAAACTAGATCCCGCATCCAAACGATACACCCCTTTAAAGAAAGTTTCATTCGTCGGTACAAAACTAAATTCCAAATAAGCTTGTAAAATATCTTCATTTAATTCTTTTTTAAAATCTGGAGTATCTAAAAATGCTTTAATTTCTGATGCAAACATAAACGTTCCATCCATCACTGTATAATAAAGAGGTTTTATTCCAAAATTATCTCTCGCTAAAAATAATTCATTACTCTTTTTATCATATATTGCAAATGCAAACATTCCTCGCAAATGCTTTGGTAAATCGGTATGCCACTCTTCAAATCCATGTATTAAAACTTCCGTATCACTTTTAGTTTTAAATTTATGACCAGCTTTAACTAACTCATCTCTAAGTTCTACATAATTATATATTTCCCCATTAAATACTGTTACAACTGTATCATCTTCATTAAACATCGGCTGATTACCCGTCGACAAATCGATTATTGAAAGTCTTCGATGAGCAAGAGCCACATCACCATCGAAGAAATATCCTTCCCCATCTGGTCCTCGATGTTCTATTCTTTTACTCATTGCTTCAATTATTTCTTTTTTATTTTCTCTTTTAGTTACAATTCCTGCAATTCCACACATATTATCCTCCTAAAACTTTTCTATAATAATCATACTTCATGATATATCTACTCATTGTAATCTTATTACTTACCACATTATTCATATATTTCACATATTCACTATCAACTTCACTACCATCTTTGCTTACAAATTCGCCACTACTAGCAAAATATGTTCCTTTATCACTTACCCATGAAGAATTACCAAATATAGCAAGTCCTGGTTCTGTACTAAGTATATCCTTACCTATAATAAGTCTTGAATCATATTCTACTCCAAACAAATTATATATTGTTGGTAAGACATCTATTTGACTACCAATCTTTTCTATTTCAACAGTCTCCATTTCACTATTCCATAAAATAAAGTTACTTCTATTTATTTCAACAACACTATCTTTTTCATAACTAGCAATTTCATTTACTTCATCTAATGATAAATAATATGGATAATGATCTCCTACTAAAGCTATAACAGTATCTTCAAGCTCACCGGCTTCATCCAACTTTTTAATAAGCAATTCTAGTGCTTGATCAAGTTCAATTTGGGCCGCTAAATAAGACAAAGGTTTTTCTGAATAATTAAGATTAGCCACATCGTCTTTATGTTTACGAGCCATTGCACTATAATCAAAACCATAATCACCATGTCCACTTACTGTTACGTAATAAACCATAAATGGATTTTCACTTGTAATATAATCATCAAATGTTGCTTCAATCATTTCCACATCGCTCTCTGGCCATTGATTACAATTAATTTCGTTTTCCAATCCATTACGACATCCCATATAATTATCAAAGCCTAAAGCTGCCAAATACTTATGTCTACTTTGGAAAGTATAAGTATGATTATGATATGCATATGTATTATAACCTAAATTTTGAAATGCTGTAGCAATACCAAATGGATAGTAATTTTCACCACTCTTCCAAGGAGACAAAAATCCTGATGCGGCTACCAAACCAGTAAGTTCTTGGAACTCTCCACCGATTGTACTACTAATCGTTGGTGTATAAAAATTATTAAATTTAAAACCACTATTTACTAACTTATATAATGTCGGTGTTATATCTTCTCTCACTGCAATTTCATTGAAACTTTCTGCCATAAATAATATCAAATTCTTACCTTCAAAATATTTCGTATATTCATTTTGCAAGGTACCACTTTCATTCTTAAAATATTCATGCATCATACTAACGGTACTATCAGTTTCACTCGCAATTAAAGAATCAAAATCAATATCTAAATTATTATAATCATAAACTATTTCTACTTCGTCACCCTCATCATCATCTTTGTCCGGATCAACATAATCATCCGGAATATCTAATTTTACATCAAATCCAAAAATACTTCTTTTTACATCAATTCTAAAAGCATTAAGTACTCCAAACTTTCTAATATTAAGTTCATTATTACTTACATTAAAATATAATTCTTTTGCTGAATTAATTCCATCACCATTAATATACAAAGTTCCAATAAATACTAAATAAACTACTACTAAAGATATTAACTTAATAATATTAATCTTAACTTCATTTTTATGAATACTTATTCTTTTAATAAAAATAAGTAATATAATAAATGGCAAAAATAATACTATAACTCCCATTATATTTTCTAAGATTAATTTTAATCCATCCCCTGCAAAACTTGCCACTTGATCAGTTGCACTAAGTAACGACAAATCAAAATAAAAACCAAACATTTTATAAATACACAATTGAAGAGCATAAATAAAACATATTATAAAAATCGTAACATAATAAATAACTTCATTAAACTTATTATTACCCCAAGTTACTAAAAAACTTATAAGTAGTGAAACAAAAATATTATATAAAGTTACATACAAAAAACTAATATTAAAAATTGTAACATTTGTTAATATTCTAAAAGAAATTTCTAAAAACATTAAAATTATAAAAGTAAATAATATTACATTAAATTTCTTTAATCTGTACTTCTTCATAATACTCACCAATATATATTATTATACCACTAACCATTATTTTTTATATATATTTATTATACAGATTTACACTACTTTTTGTCTTTTTTTAAATAAAAAAGCACTGAAAATAGCGCTCTAGTATTTACTCAATTACCATTACTACATTATCTTTTATAATAAAGTAATCACTGACATAACTTTTTATAAGTGGATACACCCCATCATCACTTTCTAGTTTACCCATATCCATAATTTCTGGTACATCATATTTTTGAAAACTATTAATTAAAATACTTGTAAACTCACTTGTAATAGCTACACTATCTTTACTTACTACTCCATAATATAAAATTTCATTAGCATTAAGTAATATATGATAATTATTATCCATCTCATAAACATAAATATCATATATATCATCTTCTAATGTTTCAATAACTGTCTTATTTTCCCCATCAATACTTTCCATAACTAAATTATGATCATCAACATATAACTTTACATCATTTAAAACAAATTTATTATCAATGGCAAAAGTAACTTCACCATTTATATCCACATTTTCATATGTATAACAAATTTGAAAGTTTTCAACTTCATCTGCAGGAATCAAAGGAGATACCAAGAACAAAAGAACAATTACTACAACGACAAGTTTCTTAGCCCTCGTAGCATTTTCCCTATCTTTAACTATTATTTCATCAGTTACTTCTTCTTTGATATATTCATTTACATGTCTTTTTTGTAAGTTGAGATAAGCCCCAACTAAATAGATTACTACATAAACTAAAGATGCAACCAAAGTAAATATTAACATAACTGTTGATATATCTGCACTATTGATACAATCCTTATAACTATTTACTTCACCTAGCATGATAGCAAAATCATAAAACGCATGCAAGAATACCACTGACCAAATATTTTTGGTTATAAAGTAAATAGAACCTAAAAGTATTCCTAAACTAGATGCTTGTAATACTTGCATAAGAGTTGTAATAATATCTTGTCCACTTAACGCATTTGTTAAATGAACTAATCCAAATATTACCCCACTTACAACAACAGATATAATAACTTGTTTTCTACTCTTACCATAAGCATCAACTATTTCTCCTTGAATAAATCCTCGAAAGAAAAATTCTTCAGCCATTCCAATAGTAACTGCTAGAATAATTAAGCTAATTAAATTAGGAACATTTAATTCTTCTCCCATTATTCCTGTTACACTGCTCATTAAACTAATAAGACTGACAACAAATATCGGAATTCCTCTTTTAATACCATAAATAATTGATTTACCTTGCGGTTTTAAAATATTGAGTCTCTTTCTTACTGCTAGCATTACCAAAGCAAAAATTAACAAAACTATCTCTGAAATAAACATTGTATTATATTTGCCATAAAATAATGCTTGATACAAAAGCCCTGCAATATTACCACCAAAAACAAGTAATATTCCATAAAATAACAATAAACTAACAAAGATTATCGCAATTAATTTCCAAGTTTTCTTATCCATAATTAATCCATATTTACATTAGTATATATTTCTGATACATCTTCAATATCATCTAACATTTTATAAAGACGATCAAATAATTCTTTATCTTCCCCAGTTAAAGTAATATTTTCTTTAGCATAATAACCAACTTCATCTAGGTCATATTCGATATTAGGAATTAGCTTTTCGAGCTCATCTTTAGCCTTATTGACATCCCCCGGACTAAGATATAAAACTATTTCTCCATTTTCATTCTCAATATCATTTATTTCAATACCAGCATTAAGTAAAGCATCAAATACTGCTTCTTCATTATCATATTTAAACGATAATATTCCTAAATGCTCATAGTTATAAGCAACCGAATTAGTTACTCCCAAACTTTTATTGACCTTATTAAAAGCTGCTCTAACCATACCAACAGTTCTATTGACATTATCAGTAAGACACTTAATCATCAAAGTTGCTGCTCCAGGTCCAAACCCTTCATACATAACTTCATGATATTCATCTTGTCCTAAACCTTTGGCTTTATCAATTGCTCTATTGATAATATCATTAGGCACTTGTTGCTTTTTAGCCTTATCAATTAATCTTTTTAATACTACATTGGCATCCGGATTAGGACTTCCCTTATGCGCTGCCAAATATATTTCTTTTGCAAAAGTCGTATATAATTTTCCTTTTGCTGCTCCAGTCTTTTGAATACTGGCTTTTCTAACTTCATATGCTCTTCCCATTTCTTCACTCCTTTAAAAAATTAAAATAAGTCGTATCGTAATCTAAATTAACCCCTCTTAATTGTATCATTTCTTCGATTGTAACGAAAGCATAATTTTCTTTTTCTAATTCAGCCATTGCTAAAAGGGCTCCTTCGACTGATTCAGTATAAATATCGTGAAGCAATATTATTGCTCCATCATGGACATCTGAAAGTATTTTATCCTTAATTAAATTACGATCTTTAAGTTTCCAATCTTCCGTATCAACATCCCAATTTATTATATGCATCTGCGCTAAAGACTTAATGTGATCATTAATGTTACCATATGGTGGCCTTAATAATGTAGGTCTTTTATTAATTATATCTTCTATAGCGTTATTAGTAGAATTAACTTCTGATAAAATATCAGCATCATCAAGTAAGAATAAGTTTAAATGGTTATAAGTATGAGAACCTATTTGATTTCCCTCTTCATATGCTCTTTTTAAAACTTCTTTATTATTTTCTACTCTACTGCCTAAAACAAAGAAGGTAACACGAGCATTATATTTAGATAAGCCATCTAAAAGAATGCTAGTAGTTTTCGTATTAGGTCCATCATCAAAAGTGAATGCCACTAACTTTTTATCTTTGAACTCTTCTAAATCTCTTTTAGGAGGGTCATCTATTACATCGATACTTGTTTTTATATCATTACCCTCATATTCTTCTTTTAAAATGCCATCCAACTTTTCATAAGAAATACTTATATTTATCTCCCCATCTGCCCAACTAGCTATTTGATATGGTGGAAAAGTTATGTTAAGACCATTTTCATCTAGTGAAAAATTTTGATAATTTTCATCGCTATAATCCGTACCAGATTTTACCCATTCTTCATTTAAGATGATATTTTTTTCTTTAGCATAATCATAAATACTTTCTAATATAAGGGGTTTGATTTCATTAAAGCCATCGGGAACTAATATACTATCAAATGATAAATATTTTTTATTTACTTTATCATATACTAAACTTTTATCTTCCCTTACATAATGAGCCCCACCAGTATAGGAAAATGCTAAAAGATGGATACTATTAATATTTTTATATTCCGTATTTGTAGCACTAATAATTAAATTATATTTACTTGTTTCTACTCTTCCAGATTCATCAACAGTTGCAATAAAATCTTTTCTTTTAGCATCAACAAATTCTTCAATCTTTTTATCTAATACTTTAATACCCGTTTTATCATAATCAATTTTTATGTCATAAAAATAGTTTGATTCAAATTTATGGACACTACCACTTTTATTATAATTATAATAAATAAACAAGGCTATTAAAATAATTAATAATAAAATTAATGCTATTACTATTTTACCAATTTTACTAAGTTTTAACTTCATAACTACCCCTAAACTATAATTGATTAATAAATCTGTATACTCCATATTTTTTTCTATGTTGGATTTTTCTTATAACTTTATATGGACTATAAACTTTAAAATAACTAAAATTTTCTTGTAACATAACGTATTCTAATGCTTTTATAACTAATTTCTTATTATCTTTGGTTCTAAAGAATTTTTGCATTTCTTCTAATGTCTTTTTACTAACATTTCTAAGTAAGTACTTATAATACCAATTACCATGTACTTTAAAGATATATTTATAACCATCTAAGTTCTTTACTATCTTTAAAGTATCATAGTATCCTAATTTGATATTATCATTTATTCTATCTTGATTGTAATTTAAGATACTGCCTAGTTTTCGTGATGGTTTTATTTCAATTATTCTTTTTTTATCAAGATATGGTCTTTTAATTCCTATAGCTTCTAAATCTATTGCATAAACTTTAGTATAGCCTTTTTTTAGTAAAGCATTCGCAGGAATATTATCATAGAAGCCACCATCCAAATAATAATTACCATCAATTATTTTTTCAAATTTAAATATCGGTAAATAACAACTAGCCAAAATATATTCATCAAGTTTCTCTGGAGGAATATCATTTTTAAAAAGATATAAGGGTTTTAAATCATTAAACCGGACTGTAACAAGTCCAAAATCTTTTTTAGAGTTATATAAAGTTTTAGCAATATTAAAATTTTTTAAAATGTCCTGCATTTGTTTCGTACTAAATCCTTTATTAAATACAAAGTCTTTAAAATTACTTACACCTTCCTTGATTAAACCCAAATCCAATTTATTTTCTTGCAATTCAGAAATTAATTTGTCACTAAAGCCAAGTATAGCACCAACATTGACATTTTGCCAAAACTTAAGTAATTCCGCATCCCTTCCCGACGCTAGCATTGCTGCATTAAAAGATCCGATACTTGTCCCAACAAAGCCATCAATTTTAATATGACATTTTTTTAAGGCTAAATATACACCAATTTGATAAGCCCCTCTAACGCCACCACCAGCAAGAGCCAAACCAATCATTTATTTTTTATAAATGGTTTAGCCAAAAATCTAGCAAACTTTCTTTTTTTAGAACGACCACGAAGACGATTATAATATTCTGCCAGTGAATCATTACGGTAATTTATTATATCATTTAATTCATCTCGATCTCCACAAACAGGACTATAATAGTTCTTTTCTAAAAATGCTCTGCTAAAAACATATTTAAAACTAAGACCATTTATCTCCAAAATCTTATTCAATAAATCTTTATAAAATACTGGTTCTTCTCCGGTAACATTAAAAGTCTTCCTATTTAACTTATCTAAATGTTTTATTCCTTTTACAAATGCATAAGCACAGTCTTCCTTAGTAATACAATCCACCATACATTTTTTCTTAACATGAAACATAAAAGGATCTTTTAAAGGATTACTTAAAACTAAAGGAATACGATAAATAGTATAATTTTTCAACTTTTCTTTTACAAGAAGTTCAGTTTTATATTTAGCCAAAGAAAAGTAATCATATTCATCTAATTCAATATGAGACTTAACTGTAGGATTTTCTTTAGTTTTATACATACTTGTCGTCGATGCTAAAAACAAATGACATTTAGGATTATAATAACTTATTGCTCTAATAATATTTTCGCATCCATCATAATCGACAATATCCGCTAAACCTTTTTTCATATCCGAAAGCGGCGGCAAACTAGAAGCTAAATGAATAATAATATCATGATCTTTAACTAAAGCTTCAATTAATACTCTATCATTAACATCACCATATAAAATATTAATTCTTTTTCTAAATCGTTTCATTTTTTTAAATACATTTTTATTTTTTAAATCTAAAGCAGTTACTTCATACTTACCTTCAGCAAGTAAATATTTGATGACATGTGTTCCAATACTACCAGCAGCACCAGTAACTAATACTTTTTTCATAAGTTCTCTTCCCTTCTTATATTAAGTTAATAAATATTAATATTATAATCCCTATAATTATACCATATAATGTTGCCTTTTGCTTTATATTACTCCAAACTTCATGTAATAATTCAAAAAATAATATGTAAAGTATCATACCTAAAGTAAGTGCAATTATAATACCTGTTGCAAATTCACTAATACTTCCAAATAAATAAATTATTAAACCACCAATTAAACCAGATAAAACCAATAATAAAGTTGCAATCTTATTACTCGTTTTATTACTGTAATTAGCAATTTGAAAACCAAATGGCAAATTATGTAAACCAATACCCAAGCACATTAAAAGTCCACTTTCTAAGTTATTAGTTGTTACACTATATAAAGCCATACCTTCAACCATATTATGTAAAAGCAAAGCAAGTATTGTAATAAAGCCAATATGTTCTATATGTCCTTGATGTTCTTTGGTAGCCTCATCATGTTCTTTATGTTTATGAGAGTGATGTGGTATCAATTTATCAATTAGTAATAAAAAAACTAAACCAATAACTACAAATATAAGTAAATACCACTTATCAATTTCTAATAATTCCGGAACCAAATCCATTACAATTAAACCAATAATTATAACAAAAGCACAAGCCATTGAACCAACTGTAAGAGCATTTTTATTTTTAACAAAACGGTATATAATTATTCCAATCAAAAAGAATAATCCACTAATCAAAGTTAATAATAAAGCCATAACAACCACCAAGAATATTGTACACTGATTTCAAAAGAAAAAAAAGTAGAAATTAAAAAAACTGCCAATTAAATTGACAGTCTAAAATACATTATAATGTTTTTTATTAAGCAATTGGGCTACCATCAGTACATTTAACTTGAGCAAATACTAAAGTTCCAGCAAAAGTTTTATTAGTATTGTGTTGTTGATCAACATCTAAGTTGATTAATGTAGCAGTAATTGACCAATTATCAGTTGATGCTTGTCCAGCAGTACCAGAAATTTGATGATATTGTTTGTTAGTGCTATTGCCAGGAATTACAACAGAAGCAGCTCCAGTAGAACCCCATTCAGTAATATCCCAACCAGAAACTTCAGGTCTGCTTCCACCAGTCTTACTAGTATCAACAGTTTCATAATTTAAACCTGTAATGCCTTCTGTAATTGGGTTACTATTCTTAGTAATAGTAAACACTAATTCTGGAGTATTATCCCAACTTTCATCAATTGTAGTTCCAGCAACTTGAGCTTCACTTCTAACTTCTTCATCAATATATTCAAATGTATTAGTAGTTACATTTAAATTAACTGAATAACAGAAATTCAAATTCTCTCCACTAGCTTGATTACTTGGCGTCCAACTAACAGTACCAGTTTGAGTATCAGTTCGATGTGTTGACTCTAAAGTATCAAAGTTTTCTTGGTTTGCATTAATATCTAATGTTGCACCTAATTGAAAACTTGAATTTGATGATGTAGAAGTCTTTACATTAATTTGAGTATTGTCAGATCCACCTCCTTGTGCTGTAAAGTAAGCGAATGTTGCTCCAACAACTGCAACTAGTAATGTTGCTACTGCAATCACTGTTAATAGAATAGTATTTTTTCTATTTTCCATTTCTTTTTCCTCCTCCTATTTTAATATTAGCAAAAAAAGAGTTGAAAATCAACTCTTTTTTTCACTTTTTTATCACTTAGTTGTGCAGTTATAATAGATGTGTAACATTTATTCCAATTTGCCATCAAAATTTCAAGAACCGATAATGTGGTAATAT
>CALVIU010000034.1 GCA_944331835.1 uncultured Bacilli bacterium
CATATTACCACATTATCGGTTCCTGAAATTTTGATGGCAAATTGGAATAAATGTTACATATCTATTATAACTGCACAAAAAATCGTTGAAGAAAAGTAAAAAAACTCTTGATTATCTTATCACGGTGTGATAAAATAATCTTGTTCTTGGGGAATTAGCTCAGCTGGCTAGAGCACCACGCTTGCACCGTGGGGGTCAAGAGTTCGAATCTCTTATTCTCCACCAATTAGAATATAACGAATCTTTATGGTTCGTTTTTTTGTTAAAAAGAAAGGTGGTAAAATGGCTTCTTCAGCAATGCATTTAGCGATAGTTAAAAAATACTTAGAAAAGAATAAAGATAAGAATTTTGACTATAAAAAAGTAATGGCTGGAACTTTATATCCAGATGCAACTAATGATAAGGATAAAACACATTATACTATGGTCAATAGAGGAGATAATAATGTTACGCATTTAGCTAGTAAAGTTGATTTGTATGCATTTTTGAAAGAACATGAAGTGTTAGATAGTTTTGAATTAGGGTGGTTTATCCATTTAATTGCTGATTATCTATTTTTTTCTGAATGTTTTACAGAAGAGTATTTATTGAGTCATACATATGAACAATTTCGAAGTGATTTATATTTTGCGTATGATTGTCTAGGAAAATATTTAAGTGAAAAATATGAACTAACGATTGAAGATTATGAAAGTTATACTAGTGAGTATTATGAGGGTTCTTATTATCAGGAATCAATTTTCTCAAAAGATTTAATTGATAGTTTTATTGAAAGGGTAAGTAGTGTAAATATAGAAGAATATATAGATAAAATAAGAAATGCTAAGGGGAATGTCAAACCCTAGTTATAGATTAATTAAGAAAATTTTGTTATAATCTTTATGTTGGTGATTATATGAATCAAGAAAAGATTGGAAAATTTATCTATGATTTACGTAAAAAATATAATTTGACGCAAGCAGAACTGGCAAGTAGACTTCATGTAACTGCTCAAGCTGTATCGAAATGGGAAAATGGACGAGGAGTTCCGGATATAGAACTGTTAAAAAGACTTAGTGAAGAATTTGATGTTAGTATAACAGAATTAATCGAAGGGGAAAAAGAAAATAAGAAAAAGAATAAATTAGGGTTAATTGTTAGTATTTTTTTGATTATTCTAGTAATAGTTATTTTAATAATAGTATTTGTTATAAGAAATAATGATGGAACATTTAATTTTTCTTCTTTAGTTTGTAATAATGATTCTTTTAGTATCAATGGAGTTATTGCTTATGATGATGCAAAGAAGTCAGTATATATATCTAATATACATTATTGTGATGAAACAATTGAGGAACCTAAGGCAACAGCAGTAGAATGCATTTTATATGAAGTAGTTGATGGTGAAGAAAAAGTAATTGCCAGTTATGGAACTCTCGAGGATATTAAAGATAATGCTCCGATTAGTGCTTATTTAAGGAATGTAGAATTTAATATCGACGATTATGAATGCGGTTGTAATTCGACGACTTGTAATAATTTACATATAAGAATTAATGCTTTAGATAGTGACGATGGAATAGTTACTTATGAAATACCTTTAAGTGTTAACAATATTTGTGGTAACTAAACGCAAAGTTTAGTTGCTTTTTATTTTGTTTTAGTATTTTTTGTGATAATATTTTTGTGTTGAGGTGAAGTAGATGAAAAGTAAAGGAATAATTATTACAATGGGTATTATTATTGTTGCCCTTATCGCTGTGGTATTGTTTTTATTAGTTAGAGATAATAATGGGGATGATAATAACAATAATGTAGTTACTGATGCGGAGAGATTTGCAGAAGAATATACTTTAGTTCCAGATGATAATGTTTTTGTTTATTCAAGTGTTGATGAAATAATCGATATACTTGAAAATGGTGCGGGAGTTGTTTATTTGGGATTTCCTGAATGTCAATGGTGTGGTCAATATGTTGTTTATTTAAATGAAGTGGCAAAAGAAAGAGGTATTTCAGAAATACATTATTATAATATTCGGGAAGATAGAAGTAATAATACAGATAATTATTTAAAAATTGTATCATTGCTAGAAGATTATTTAGAAGATGATGAAGAAGGAAATCCAAGAGTTTATGTTCCAGCAGTAATTTTTATGAATAATGGTGAAATAGTTGGATTTGATGATGAAACCAGTCTAGATACAGAAGGAGCTTCTACTCCGAGTGAATATTGGACAGATGAAAAAGTGAATGCATTGAAAGATAGATTAAATTCTTATATTGATAAGTCAAATGTATGTGTTGATTGCAATAGTTAGTTATGCCAGAATATCTCTCAAGTTGAGGGGTATTTTTTTATGAAAAAAATAAAAAGTTTAGATGAGACACTAAATAATATTCAAATTAATCGTTTTTTAGATAAAGCAGAAAAAGAATTAAATAAAATTACTAAGCGATTAAGAAAACAAGTTTTGATAACGATAATTCCTATGCTAGTGATAATTATAAATGCTTTTACTTTGCAAAATTTTTATATTATGTTATTGGGACTTTTTGGTGTTTCTGGTATTGGTATTGTGGCTGGTGTTAAAGATTTAATTAAAAGTGTTAGAGGTAAAAATAGTAAGGAAGAAATTTATTTAGATAATTTAAAATTTACTAAAGTAGATCCAGAAGAATATTATACGTTAGAATATAAAAGAGTAATAGAAAATTATACCCCAACGGTGGAAGATAATTTGGAAGTTATCGATAATTCTTTTTTGAATAAAGAAGCAGCTATCAATCAAGTTGTTGCTGAAATTGAATGTTATACGCAAGTATATAGACTTCCGGCGTTATATTTAAGGAACGATACTTGGGATAAATTATTTGATGTATTATACGGTTTATTTGTTGCCAAAAAAAGGGAAGATGTATATTATGATGCTTTATCAGATTTAGTAAGACAAGTTTTAGCTAAAGCATTATTAGATAAAGAAGCAGTTATAACAATTGATAATTTTATTGCTAATATTGATATTTTAAAAGTTACGGTTTAAGTGATGATGACATAGAATATGTTAAAGATGAATTATCTTTAGATTTAAAGGTAGTTGATTTTAATACTTTAGTTAGAAAAAACAAAAAGGGATATGTAGACATTAAATAGAGATTTTGATAAAATATTGTAGGAGATGAAAGAGTTATGAGTAAGGATAAGAAGAATGTTAAATTGGGAGAAAACAGGCAAGAGAAAAAACATATTATTAATAAAAAGTATGTTTTTATTATAATTGGTATAGTTTTAATATTAATAGTTGTTGCAGTAGTATTTTTCTTAAATAAGGAAGATAAAGTAAGCGATTTACCAAAAGAAAATGA
The DNA here is from genome assembly GCA_944331835.1 of uncultured Bacilli bacterium. Lineage (GTDB taxonomy): Bacteria > Bacillota_I > Bacilli_A > RF39 > UBA660 > Onthocola_B. The sequence continues at coordinate 3,344 of CALVIU010000034.1, forward strand.
AATAGTTGAAGAAGATAATACACCAGTATTTGAAGAAAAAACAGTTGAAGAACAAAAGAATATACTTTTAGATATTTTGAATCAAGAAATAGCAAAATATGAAGAAATATGTATAGATTCAGATAATAGTGAATGTATTGCTGAAGAAAAGAAAATAGAGATTTTAAATACATTTAATTCTTTTAAAGAAAGATTGGAAAATGGAGAAGTTAGTCAGGAAGAAATTGAACAACTAAAACAAGAAGTAAATGATTATTTAGTTACGTTAGATCCAGAAGTTAAGCTAGATGATTTGATAAGTGAAAAAACAGAAAAAGAAGAAAATAATACTACAAGTGAAAATGGAGAAAGTAATGAAAATAGTTCAAGTGTAGCAAGTGGTATTGAAGGTATTTTAAATAGTGCTAAGTTAAATCCTATAAAAACGGGATATACATCTTTAGATAATCAAGTTAGTTCAGTAATAAATTCAGTTACTAATTCTTCAATGTCAACTTATGAAAAAGTTAAAGCTTTGTATGATTGGGTAATTAATAATATGAGTTATCAAATTGGCTTTGTTATTGGGGAAGAAATTGATTCATTAATGAATACTTATGGTTTTTATGAAAGAGATGCTATTCAAGTATTTTTAGCTTCTAATGGATTTGGAACTAAAAGGGGTTCATGTGATAATTACTCAGCAATGTTTATGATACTTACGAGAAGAATTGGACTAGATAGTTATGTAGTAAGTGCTAGAAATAATGACGGATCTGGACATACAACTGTTAATATTAAAATAAATGGTAAGTGGTATAATTTTGATCCTCAAAGAGAAGATAATTCAAAGAAAAATGGGAAGATAATGTATTATGCTTTTGGGGAAGATGATAGTGATTCTAAGCCATATACTTATGTAAATAGAAATAGTGATGTTGCAGCATTTCATAAGTTTAATAAACAACCGGAAAGTAATTATTTGAATGCTAGTATTACTGTTGCTGGTAAGACTTATAAAGCCAAGACTTTGGTTCAAAAATATAATTTGACTGTTCCTGAAATTATTGAGATAGATTATGTAAATAATCCTAATACGGTAATAAAATTGGAAGTTGATAGAAATGTGACTTATATGTGGGTAAGGGGAGGTTATACTAATCTCGATTGGGAACATAGTTCTATTGATGGTAAAGCAACAACTAGTAGTTATGGAGAAATAACAATCAATCAAACATATTCTGCAAAATATGATTATACTGTTCATGTAGTTGATGAAGAAGGAAGAGAAATTAATTTTATTATACATTTTAATTTTAGAGATGCTTCTAAAGCATTTTCAATAGATGCTGGAGTCTCAGCGTATGAAGAAATTGATCATTTTGATATTAATGCTAGAGGATTTGATGCTGTGGGAGATATTACATATACTGCTAAAGTTATCGATACAAATGATCCGAAGGGAGTTTCAGCTATTACTGTAACTCCAGGTTGGTATAATGGAGATTTTCGGATTGGAAATACGGACTGGACAAAATATTGGTATAAAATAGAAGTAACTGCTACTGATTCAGCTGGAAATGTAGCTACTGATACTTGCGAAAGTTATATTCATGATAAAACTTGGTAAAAGTGTTTAAATTGCTTGCATTAAATATTTAGTTTGTGTTATAATTGGTGCAATCAGCGATGATGGAATTTACGACTCTGGAGCTGAAACGTAATCTTGCGTTAAAAGAATAAAGCGAAATATAAGGATGGTACCGTGCTTTTAGGCACTCCTTGGGGACCATTCTTTTTTTATTTATAAGGGAGGAAAGAAAATGACTACATTTGAAGATTTAAAATGGCGAGGACTTATTAATGATGTAACTAGTCCGGATGTTGAAGAAGCAATTAATAAGGGAGGACTTAAGTTTTATATTGGGGTTGACCCAACGGGAGATAGCCTACATATAGGACATTACTGTACAGTTATTGCAACAGCTAAAAGACTTATGGATGCTGGACACACACCAATTCTTATAGCAGGAGGAGGAACTGGCTTAATCGGGGACCCTAAACCAAACGTTGAAAGACCAATGATTAGCAAGGAAGCAGTTAAACATAATATTGAATGTATTCAAAAGCAATTAAATAAAATTTTGGGTGGAAATATCCAAATAGTTAATAATGCTGATTGGTTATTAGAAATGAATGCAATCGATTTTTTAAGAGATTATGGAAAGCATTTTAATATTAATTATATGCTTGCTAAAGATACTGTTAAAAGAAGATTAGATATTGGTATTACTTATACAGAATTTTCTTATATGATACTTCAATCAATTGACTTTTTGAAGTTATATGAAAATTATGGTGTAACTATGCAAGTCGGAGGACAAGATCAATGGGGAAATATTACATCTGGTTTGGAACTTATTAGAAAGATTCATGGACCAGAAGTTAAATGCTATGGATTTACTGTTCCTTTAATTACAAGAGCTGATGGAACTAAATTTGGTAAGAGCGAATCTGGTGAAGCATTATGGCTTGATATAAATAAAACATCTAGTTATGCTTTTTATCAATATTTAATTAATACAGAAGACTCTAAAGTGATTGAATACTTAAAGAAACTTACTTTCTTAAGTAAAGAAGAAATTGACGAACTAGAAGTTAGTGTAAAAGAACATCCAGAAGAAAGAAAGGCCCAAAAAGCACTAGCTAAAGCAATAATTACATTCTTACATGGCGAAGATGAATACAATAAAGCATTAAATATTAGTGAATGTTTATTCTCAGACAAGATTTGGAGTTTAAAGGCTGATGAAATTATTTCTTCAATCAATGATGTACCAAGATTTGATGTAAGTGATAATACTAATTTAATTGATCTACTTGTCGATAACAAAATTGTTAGTAGCAAAAGAGAAGCAAGAGAAATGATTAGTGGAGGAGCAATAAGCATCAACAATACCAAATGTACTGACTTAGACAAAGTAATAACTAAGAGCGATGCTATTGAAGAAAAAGTATTACTTATCAAGAAGGGTAAGAAAAATTATTATTTAGGACTTATGTAAAGCATAAGTTCTTTTTTGTTAACTTCTTGAATTCCAAAAGAAATATTGATATAGTATAAACAAGGGAAATATTGTAGGAGTTGTAATGAATATTAGTTTTGAAAAGGTTTATAGTTTTAAAACACATGTAATAATATTATTAGTTAGTTTACTATTTAGTTTTTTTATAGTTGGTTATATGCATGAAACTAATAGTTCTTTAATGGAAGAATATGTTGAAGAAAACTATGGTAATAATTCAGAAAAATATGAAGATGGGCACTTTGTAGGTTATGACGAAGAAAGTTTAGAACTGCTTATAGATTCTCTTGAAAAAAATAATGAAGAAACTGAAAGATTAGTAAGTATTATTACTTTTATTGTAATCTCTTACATTTTTAGTGCCTTTTACTTTTACTATTTATTACTAAAACTTAATAGAGATAAAACCATTTTGATATTTTTATTTTTACCACTTATAATGATGGCAATTATGATAAGTTATTTTGCGGTAGTTCCATTAATACTTTATAATATTATTTTATTATTCATAATGGATAAAGAACATATTAATAAAAAAGGTTTATTCAAAAAAATCGTGGTTGTTTATGCAATAATTTACATTGTTGTTGCTTTGGTCTTTTATTTAAACTTTTCCCCATTTTTTAAGAAATGTCCGGAAATAACACTTTCTGATGATTTAAATGTATGTGTCAATGAAGTTGTTACGGATAAAGATTTTATATTGGATGTTACTAATGGAGAATTGATTATTAATGAAGAAGAAATAGATACATCATCTGAGGGCAAAAGAGTTGTGCCATTTGATGTGAAAGATAAGTATGGAAAAATAAATCATTATCATTATATTATTACCATTAGAGATTGCGAGTAAGATTAAATAAATGGAATTTATTTAGTAAGGAGTTATTAAAAAATAATGGGAGTAAAAAAACAAAAATGTGAAAATTGGCAAGTCGGAGATACCTTTGCATTAAAATTAGCAGAAGTTGATAGATATTTAATATTGATACTGTATGAATGTCCTTATGAAACTAGTTGTGATATTAGATGCAAATTTAGAGCCAAGATAACTAAGGATGAACAATTGCCTAAAAATCAAGAAAAAATAGAGGCTTTGGAATTTATAAAAGTTCAATATAAACACTTTTATACTAGATATTTACCATTAAATGCCTATGAAAATTATGAAGAAGGAGTAATAAGACAAAAAGATAGAAAGTTTTATCCTGATGAATTTAATTACCTATATTATTATTTATTTGAAGTACTATTATTGAAAAGAAGCAATATATATAAAGAATTAATTTATTTAGGAAATTTTGATATAAATTTACCAATAGATGATTATAGAAGTGTAGATGGTGATGATAAATTATTCTTTTTAAAAGAATTAAAAGATGAATTATACAAATGTTACAATGAATATAATTTGAGAAAAAGTAGTATATATGAAAAAGATTCAATAATTGAAATTAAAAAAAACGCTTTAGTTAGAGTCAATGCAGAAATAGTTAAACCAACTAAAGAAGAACTTTGGGAAATGTATGGACCTATTATAAAAAAAGAGAAGAAGAAAAAGAGAGATACATTAACAAAAGTAAAATTTGATGATTAATTCGTAATTAATATAAAATTTATTAGAATAAGAATTGGATTCCCAATTCTTATTCTAATAATATGTTTGATGTCAGCATTGAGTGCCGGAGGAGTATCAGATTTAATTAAGACAAAGAAAACTGTAAATATAGATGAAATAACTTGAATTTAAAAAATGTGATGCTATAATGTAGTTTATTAGTTGGATTTATGATGCTCTTGAAAATTCTGAAAGGGTGATTATCATTAAAAAGTTTATTAAAATTACATTTGTGTTTTTATTAATTATGTTTGTTGTAATGTCTATTTCTAGAATTGTATCTCCAGTTATACAACGTTCAAAAATTGCAGATAGATATAAAGAAACATATAATATAGATTTTGAAACCCCAAAAACGTTAGAACAAATTTTTATTGAAGGGTTAAGAGATGCAACTTATTTAAATAAACTTATATATGACGAAGAAACTTATAAAAAAATGTTAGAGTGTGATTATGTTATAAAAATAAATAAGAGAGTTGTTCAGAAATTAATAGATAAAGAAATTATGCATCTTTTTGAGAAAAACGAGAATGCCGAAATATTTGAAAAAATAAGTAGCAATATTATAAAAAATGAAAATAATTATTATGCTTATTTAGAAAAACCAGGTTTTTATCATGAATTATTTTTATATGATGTAGATGAATATACTATTTATATTTTAACTATAGTTTTTTAAATAATTATTAGATCATATTGTAAATATATTTGAAATGACTTGTATATAGTATAAATTGTTGATATATTATAAGTAGTTGGTAATATTGGAGTTTATGATATATGAAAAAAAGTAAATATAAGAAATTAATTATTTATATTTTGTTTTGGGTATTAATATATATTATAGGTTCTACTATTATAATTATAAAAGATTTAAATGATATAGATATAAGTAATGATATGTTCGGAGAACATTTAAAATATTATGAAAAAATAGTAGAAGTAGAAAACGAAAGTGTTGATTTAAATGATATTTTTAATAATTTTTCTTGGGATAGAGTATATCTTGTAAATGATGAAGCATTAAGCAGCGAAGCATTAAATACTATATTAGGTATAACATGTGATATCCCTGCATATAGTGGAACTAATTTTAAAAGAATAATTTTTATTGATGGCGATAAATGTGTTTTTGAATTTCTTTATGACTATAGATATTTAGATTTTTCTCCTGACACTGGTTTTGTTTATAATGATGATGCAGTATATGAAATAAAAAATAATTATGGTAATTCAATAACATTAATTAAGAAATAAAACTGTAGATGTAAATAAACTTATGTAGGAGGAATAACATGGGATCAGTTCAAATAGAAAAGTTTAAAGCAAAAAATTGGCAGATAGGAGATACATTTGCAATAAAAATTAAGCATGAAAATCCATTTTATAATGGAAAGTATTTAATATTAATAAAAGGAAATTATTATTGGAATAATGGTTATGATAGATTACAAACTTTTTTGTTAAAACTAACTAAAGATTATACAATTCCTAAAAGTTTAGAAGAAATTAATAGCTTAGAGTTTATTAAAACAGGATATATTCATTTTATTGAAAGATTTAGTTCTCGTTCTGTGGGGATGGAAAATTATGATATGGTGTTGGAAAGATGTAAAAATTTAAAATTTTATCCAGATGAATACAACTATTTATATATGTATGATGTTACCTATTTAGTAGATTGTCGAAAAAAGTACGATAATTTAGTTTATCTAGGCAATTATGATATTGATTATCCACAAGATGAATTTCCACCAGTATGTATTACATATAGAAAATCTATAGTTTTTATAGATAATTTAGTAGAAGATGCTATTAATAAATATGAAGATTTTAATTTAAAAAAGAGTAAAATTTATAAAGAAGATAGAGAAAAAGTAGAGCAAAGAGCAAAATTATATTCTAAGATACATCAAGAAGTTTTAAATGATACATATAAACCATAATTTATTAGAATAAGAATTGGATTCCCAATTCTTATTCTAATAATATGTTTGATGTTAGTATTGAGTGCTGGAGGAGTATTGGATTTAATTAAGACAAAGAAAACCATAAATATAGATGAAATAACTTGAATTTAAAAACGTGTATTTGTATAATTTAATTGTAAAAAATTAGTAGGAGAAAAGAAATGCTGAAAAGATATTTAAAAATGGTTGTAAAATTTTTAATAGCTATATTTGTGGGATTTTTGATATTAATGTTAGGAATATTTTTGTCTACATATATTTCGTATTTATATGATTACTATTTTAATGTAGTTGAGGAATTTAAAGAAGTTTATAATATTGAAATAAAGGAACCAGATAAGGTTCAAAAAATATTTAATACTGGTGGTATTGATCCTGACGATTTGCGTAAATTTGCATATAGTGAGGATGCTTTTCTTGAAGCTTTAAAATATGATTATGGTTTAGCAATGGATAAAGATAAAGTTGAAAAAATATTGGAAAATAATGTTTATAAATACCTTAATGATAAAAATGAGGAAAAAATACGAACCATAAGTGAAGATATAATGGAAAACGAAGAAAACTATTATGCTCATTTTTTTAAAAAAGGTAGTTATGAAATACTATTTTTGTATGATGTTGATGAGAATGTAATTTATTCACTTAATATGGATTTGTAAATAAAAAAGGTGCGCTGTGTAAGTGTTTGGAGATTTGTAAATGAAAATTGGTTTAAAAAGAAAGATATTTAGTTTTATTATATTGTTGATATTTATTTTAATACTATTTATTATAGGTATAGGTATACATCTTTACGTTAATTTTTCAGTGTCTAAAATTTATAAAAATAATTATGGTATTGATATTATACAACCTCAAAAGATAGAAACAATTTATAGCGAAGGTGTTAGAGATCCTATAACATTAGAAAGATTAGTATATAGTGAAAAAACATTTGGTGAAGCACTAAACTTTGATTATATTTTACCAATTAATGAAAATGTGGTGGAAAAATTGCTTAATGAAAAATTTTTGCCATTTCATAGTTCTTCTAATGCTGAAAAATTAATTAACATTAGTAGTGATATTGTAAAAGAAGGTAATTATTATGCTTATTTTGAAAGTAATGGAGAATATTATAAATTATTTTTATATGATGCAACTGGAAATTTTCTTTATATCGTTACAGTAACTTTTTAATTAAATTTTTAGGCGATTAAACTAAACAAAAAAGACTTCTTTCATACATTATTTATGAAAGGAGTTTTCTTTATGTATCCAAGATTTAATAGAAGACCTAATCAAGATAGATTTGTTTTTCCTTTTTTAACAGGAGCTTTAGTGGGAGGAGCAGCAGTAGGATTAACAAGACCTAGACCAATATATAATGTAGCACTACCATATCCACCGATGCCACCAGCACCACCTCGTCCACCATATCCAATGCCATACTATAGTAGTAGTTATAGTTATTATCAACCATTTTAATAACTTTTACTAAGCAAATTTAGTATTATACCTAGGAATAAAAAATAAATAATAATAGTAGTTCCCCCATATGATAGGAATGGAAGGGGTATACCAATAATAGGGAGTAATCCTAAATTCATGCCAATATTAATTATTTGTTGGAAGAAAAAAATACTAATAAAACTAATTAAAACTAGTTTTATTTTTTTGTTTCTTTGTTTTAAATATTGATTAATTAGAAATATATCAATTAGTAAATAACATAGAAGAATTAAAAATCCAGTGAATATACCAAAGTTGCCAATGGTAAATGCAAAGATAAAATCTGTCGGAGCTTCTGGTATATATAAAGAAATTTTATTAAGTCCTGTACCAAAAAAAGATGCAGAACCCATGACAATTAAAGCGTTTTCTAGTTGATAACTAGACTCTGTTTGAAATGTTATAAGTCGTTCAATACGATAAAAAAAGCTAGTGCCAATAAGTTTAATTAAAAGATCACGATTATAGATATATAGTATTATGAAAGCTCCACCAAGTAAGATGATTATACCCAATAGTATTAAAAACCAATACTTTTTTAATTGAGCAAAATAAAGTATCGTTATAGCACTTAAAAAATAAAATATAATGGCACCAGTATCAGGTTCTAAAAATACTAATATTGAAGGAATAATAGTTAAAATAGAAACTTTTAAAATTAGTCTAAAATCAGGTTTATTACGGGATGCTATATCACTTAAATAAAGTATTAAAGTAAGTTTGGTTAACTCACTAGGTTGAAAAGAGAATATGCCAAAATTAAACCAAGCTCTTGCTCCATTAGTCTCTTTTCCAAAGAATAAAACAAGAACTAATAAAATAATCGATAACCAATAATAATACTTAGAATATTTTAAAATAGTATGGATATTTACTTTGCTAATTATAAATAAAATTAGAAAACCAGCGATGTACCAAATTACTTGCTTTATTAAGTTTTTTTCATAAAGATCACTTAGTAGTTTGGCGTTTTGCATATCCATAAAACTGATAATCATAATTATTAAAAGTGGTATAAATAATAGTAATGGACTGTTTATAACTTTTTTCATACTTTTAGTATGTGTTTATTTTCTAAATTTATCATACAATATAGTGAGGTGGAATAGATGGAAAAGCCAAGAGTATATGCTAATCCTATAAATAAAAAAATAGATAATGTGCAAGATCTATTTCGAAGTGATAAGGATAGCAGGAGTATAAATCCAGTTGATGTAAATAAAAAAATTAATGAAATATTTGCATCACGAAATCATGTTTATAAAAGTAAAGTAAAAATTACTTTAAAAGATGCGGTAGTAGAAAAAGAAATAGTTGGAAAAACCAATATAAATTTATTAACTCTAGATGGTAATTTAATTAGAATAACAGATATTGTTGATATTGAAAGAATATAAAAAAGTATATCTTAGAGAATTTCTTCGATATACTTTTTTAGTTGTTTAGCATTTTTACCAAATATAATTTTTAATTGATTGTCAATTTCGACGATTCCTTTAGCCCCAAGTTTTTGAATAGCATCTTTGTTAGCAAGAGATACATCTTTTAAGATTACTTTAAATCTTGACATATTACATTCAGCATTAACAATATTGTCTTTACCACCTAGGTAGGTAATTAATTTGTTAGCTTCGATGTTAAAATCTCTTTTAGATAGTTTTACTATAACTAAAGATATTATTATCAAAACTATGGCTATAATTATATATTGAATTATTTGCATTCATATCACCTTAATTAATTATACTATAAATTTTGGAAAAATAATAGATGTAAAATATTGACTATCTTCTTGGATTTTTAGTTTTAGTAAGAACAAGTTTATTTCCATCTTCATTAATTTTTAAATAGCCACTACTCATTTTGGAAAGTTCTTCTGGTACTACTATATCTACATCGCTCGGAGCATTTTCTATTATTCTTTGGTGATATTCTGAAAAACTTTCTGAAGGAAAATCGGCATTTAATAAGTAGTCTAAAGTATCTTGAGTTAAATAAGTTGGAGTATCTATTCTAGATGAAAATCTTAATACATCATCTCTTCCATAATATCTCATAGCTAAAGATTTATCATCAGAATCTAAATTAATTTTTAGCTGATAAAGCATAACTATTAATTTTTTAAATGTGCCTTTATCAAAAGCGGTAATTAAATTAAAATCATTCATTTCATGTCCAATATCTAAATCTAAAATTTCATTTGCTAGTTTTGAAAATTCATCTTTGGCATCTGGTGAAACACGTAATCCCATGCTATGTTCATTTAATGGATAATAACAACCATTGTTGTCCCTTACCATTAATGCGGCATTACTATAGTCGCAGTATTTAAATAGTCTTTTTATGAAAGTTCTTACTTTTCTATTGTTTCTAATTATGTGAATAAGTAATTCAGGATTTTTATCTGTTGAAGAATTCCATACCTGAAAAAAATAATCTATAACATGTTTATCAAATACTTTAATATATGCTTTTAACTCTTCCAATTGCTTATTTAATTGCAAATGTTCATTTCTAATTCCTAAAAGAATTTGTTTGTAAGTATAACGTTCTTGGCTCATTTTTACACCCTTTCAATTTATAAAAATTTCTATGGTTATTTTATATCATTAATAAATATTAATGTCAATATTTTAAGTTTTAATGATTTGTATTTTCATTATGTGATGTTTTTGATTTAGTTCATTTGTTACACAATATGGAATAATAGATGTAAAAAAATAAGCTTTTATATTGTAAAGAAGCAATAATTTTGACCTAATCTATTTAGGTTATGGGGTACTTTTGCTAACTGATATTGGCACATTATATTTTATACTATAAAATTTATTTGATAGATCTTCGGTATCCCGTGTGGACTGAAGATTTTTTATCTTATAGGAAATTGCTTTAATTAATAAGTTGTGTTAAACATAATGACTGATAAGTAAAAAAGGTGTATAATTAATATAGCCAAACAAAAGATAAAGAAAGGA
>CALVIU010000035.1 GCA_944331835.1 uncultured Bacilli bacterium
CAAAGAGATATTATACAATATATATCGGAATCTTTTTTATTAATGATAAGGTATCTTTTTAAAAAAGGATTAACAAATGTTTAAAATTATTTGACAAACATAAAATAATAGTGTATATTATTGGTGTTGTTAAAAAAGGAAAGAGATTTGTATCCACCTGATTGCAAGTAAGCAATGGGTTAAAAAGCCGAAGATTATTTAAGTAATTGATATGGATTTTTAAAATGGATACAAATATTGTATTCATTTTTTAATTGGTGGAGGTGCTTTAATATAGCAAAAAATGTTGATGAATTACTAACTAATGAGAATATCAAAATTCCAGAAGTTATGGTAATTGGGCCAAACGGCGAAAAAATGGGACTTAAAAGAATCGAAGATGCTTTGACTTTAGCAAATTATGCTGGTTTAGATTTAGTTCTTATGAGTGGAAATTCTACTCCGGCAGTTGTTAAGATTATGGATTATAATAAATTCAAATATGAAAAGCAAAAAAAATTAAAAGAAACCCAAAAGAAACAAAGAGAATCTAATAAGGAATTAAAGGAATATCGTTTGTCAGTAACAATCGATGTTGGAGATTTTGAAACAAGAAGAAGGAATGCACAAAGCTATTTGGAAAAAGGGCATAAAATCAAAGCTTTTATTAGATTTAAAGGTCGTCAAATGGCAAGACCAGAATTAGGAAAAGATGTTCTTTTAAGATTTGCTGATGCCTTATCAGAAGTATCAGTAATTGAAACCGAACCAAAATTAGATGGTAGACAAATGGCTATGATTTTAGCACCAAAAAACAAAGAAGGGAAGAAGTAATATGGCAAAATGTAAACAAAAAACTCATAAATCAAGTGCAAAAGTATTTATGAAAAAGAAAAATGGCGAACTTACTTACATGAAGAGTGGAAGTAACCATAAGACTGGAAAAGATTCAGCTAAAGAAGTTAGACAAAGAAGAAATAAAGGTACTTTAAGTAAAGGAGATAGAAACAGATTAAAATCTGTTATCTGAGTGTGGGGTGAATAAGTAATGGCAAGAGTTAAAGGTGGAAATGTTTCTAAAAATAGAAGAAGAAAAGTATTAAAGGAAGCAAAAGGTTATTTTGGAAGTAAACATAGATTATATAAGACTGCTCAAGAACAATTATTCCATAGTGGTGCTTATGCATATCGTGATAGAAAACAAAATAAGAGAAACTTTAGAAAATTATGGATTACAAGAATTAATGCTGCATGTCGTGAAAATGATATAAGCTATTCTAAATTTATCAATGGTCTAACTAAGGCTGGTATTTCTATTAATAGAAAGATGTTATCAGAAATGGCTATTGATGATTCTAAGAGTTTCGCTGCTTTAGTTGAAACTGCAAAAAAAGCTTTAGATGGTAAAGTTGAAGCTCCTAAAAAAGTAGAAACTAAAAAAGAAACTAAAGTTGAAACTAAAAAAGAAGAAAAGAACGAAGATTTAAGTTCTAAGACACTTTCTGAATTAAAAACTTTAGCAAAAGAAAAAGGTGTTAAAGGATATTCAACAATGAAAAAAGATGAATTATTAGCATCTTTAAAATAATTACTTGAATTAGTGTGAGTTTTAAAATATAATAGATATAGAAGTTTTTACTTAAGTGTTTGTTGCTCCGACAGCACTTCAGTTAAAACCAATTTGTGAGTAAGGAGGATATATTATGGCTTTAAATAAGGAAGAAAAAGCAAAAATCATTAAGGAATTTGCTAAATCAAAGAACGATGTTGGATCAACTGAAGTTCAAGTGGCAATATTAACTAATGAAATTAATAACTTAACTGAACATTTAAAAGAACATAAGCATGACTATCATTCTAAAAGAGGTCTTCTTATGAAAGTAGGTCGTCGTAAAAAATTACTTGACTACTTAAAGAAAAACGATGTTGTAAGTTATCGTGAATTAATTAAAAAATTAAATTTAAGAAAATAATTAAAAAGGCACTTGTTTTTAGTGTCTTTTTGTTTTTTTGAAGGAAAAGAGGTAATATGAAGAAAGTATTTGAATTAGATTTTAATGGTAGAAAATTAGTTGTTGAAACCGGCGAACTTGCGAAACAAACTAATGGTTCAGTTTTAGTAAGATACGGTGATACAGCGGTTTTGTCTGTCTCAGTTATGGGTAAAAACATGATAAGTAGTGACTTTTTCCCACTTACAGTTTTATATCAAGAAAGATTATATTCAGTTGGTAAAATTCCTGGAGGATTTATCAAAAGAGAAGGTCGACCTAGTGATGCTGCAACACTTGCTGCCAGATTAATCGACCGTCCTATTAGACCAATGTTTGATGAAAATTTACGTAATGAAATTCAAGTTATCAATACAGTTTTATCAGTTGATCAAGATAATTCACCAGAAATTACAGCCCTTTTTGGTTCATCTTTATGTCTTGGAATTAGTAACATTCCATTTGATGGACCTGTTGCTGGAGTAATTGTTGGACGAGTTAATGGGGAATTTGTAATCAATCCAACTGCTGAACAAGCAGAAATAAGTGATTTAAACTTAACTGTTGCAGGAACTCGCGATGCCATTTGTATGGTTGAAGCAGGAGCTAAAGAGTTGAGTGAAGAAGTTATGCTTGATGCTTTGATGTTTGCTCATGAAAATATTAAAGTACTATGTGAATTTGAACAAAAGATTATCGATGAAGTCGGAGTAGAAAAAATTGAACTTGAAAAAGCGGAAATCGATCCGGAATTAGAAAGTGCTGTTAAAGAATACGCAACTAAGGATATGCTTGAAGCTATTCAAATAAAAGATAAGTTAGAAAAGTATGCAAAAATCGATGAAGTAAAAGAAAATACTATAGAACATTTTAAAGAAGTTTACGCTGAGGCAGAAGACTTAGACAAGAAAATTGCAAACGTAAGTAAAGTTTTAGTAAGGATTGAAGCTGGGGAAGTAAGAAGATTAATAACTGATGAACATATAAGGCCTGATGGACGTAAGATGGATGAAATTAGACCTTTATATGCTGGTGTTGATATTCTTGCTCGTACCCATGGTTCAGCCTTGTTTAGTCGCGGGGAAACTCAAGTTCTTGCAACAACTACTTTAGGAGCAATCGGAGAACATCAAATTCTTGATGGACTTGGAATTGAAGATTCAAAGAGATTTATGCTTCATTACAATTTCCCACAATTTTCTGTTGGGGAAGTTGGTAGATATGGTTCTCCGGGAAGAAGAGAAATAGGTCATGGAGCTTTAGGTGAAAGAGCACTTGCCCAAGTTATTCCAAGTGAAGAAGAATTCCCTTATACAATTAGAGTAGTGTCAGAAGTACTTGAAAGTAATGGTTCATCTAGTCAAGCGACAATTTGTTCTGGATGCCTAAGTTTAATGGCAGCAGGTGTTCCAATTAAAGCACCAGTTGCTGGTATTGCAATGGGACTTATTACTAGTCCTGATGGCAGTAAGTATACAATTCTTACAGACATTCAAGGTCTTGAAGATCATATGGGAGATATGGACTTTAAAGTTGCTGGAACGCGAGTAGGTATTACAGCCTTACAAATGGACATCAAGATTAAGGGAGTTACAAAAGAAATTCTTAGTGAGGCATTAGCTCAAGCCAAAAAAGCCCGTTTAGAAATTCTTGATGTAATGCATGATGCCATTGCTGAACCTCGCAAAGAAGTTAGTAAGTATGCACCAAAGATTGAAACATTTAATATCGATCCAGAAAAGATTAAAGATGTTATTGGTCGTGGTGGTGACATGATTACCAAAATTATTCTTGAAGCTTCGGGAGTTAAAACAGTAAATGATAAAGATGCAGTTAAAGTTGACCTTGAAGATGATGGTAGAGTAATTATATACCATACTGATAAGGATATTATTGCTAAGACTAGAAAAATGATTGAAGATGTAGTAAGAGAAGTTGAAGAAGGCAAAGTTTATACTGGTAAAGTAGTAAAAGTAGAAGACTTTGGAGCATTTGTTGAACTTTGGCCAGGATGTGAAGGTTTAGTACACGTATCACAACTTGATTATAAGAGAGTAGAAAAACCAAGCGATGTTGTAGCTGTCGGAGATGAAATAATGGTTAAATCTCTTGGCTATGATAATCGGGGAAGACTTAATTTATCGCGCAAAGAATGTTTGCCAAAACCTGAAAAAAAGGAAAAGAAAGAAAAGAAGGATGGAAAAGATGACAAGGGAATTAAAGATTAACGGTATTTATCGTCATTTTAAAAATAAATTATATAAAGTATTACTTATTGCTAATGATTCAGAAACCAATAATGATATAAACACAAGAAAGGTGGTTGTTTATCAAGCTTTGTATGGTGACCAATTAATTTGGGTAAGAGATTATGATATGTTTTTATCAGAGGTTGATCATGAAAAATATCCTGATGTAAAACAACAATATCGTTTTCAAGAATTAACTATGGAAGAAGCCTTAAAAGAAATGGTGTCTTCTTTAGAAAATGAATATCCAGACATGTCAGATGATGCTAGAAACACTGAAGCTTATAAAAGATTAGGCTTTGGTGAAAATGAACAAGTTTTAACGAGAACAAAAAAATAAAAATTTAGAAAGATGGTTTTTAAATCATCTTTTTTAATTCCTTAATAAACACCGATTTTCCAAATATAGGAACCATTATATAAACTTTATTTTTAGTTCTTGTTAAAGCAACGTAAAATAATCTTCGTTCTTCAGCAAATAATATTTCTTTATCACTGGGGTGTAAGCATTCAAGTAATTTGTGATTTCTTAGTTTATTAGGAAATCCATAAATTTTGTCAGTCATATTTATAAGTATCACATTTTCCGATTCTAATCCTTTAGAGGAATGTACAGTTAGATAATTAACATTTGCTTCATCACTAAATTCTAAAATATCTTTATTATTGCGGCCTAAAACTAAAATGTCTGAATTTATTTTTTTAACCTTTTGATATAATTTCTTAAAACTTTTTTTGGAATTTAAATAATAAATAAATTCTATTGGATTATTTATGTGTTTATTGCTGATTAAATCTTTGTTTATTTGTTTTTTGTTCTTCATTACAAATTTAGCAGCAATGTCAATTAATTCCTGACTATTACGATAAGTATATTTGAGTTTTAAAATTTGGGAATTTGGAACTAATTTAGTAAAATCTAAAAATAAATTTAAATTACAGCCAGAAAAGTGATAAATAGATTGGTAATCATCACCAACTACAAATAGATTAGCATTATTTAATATCCTTAATTTATTTACTAAGTTAAATCTAATTGTAGAAGTATCTTGAAATTCATCAACTATAATATATTTATAACGATAACATTTATTTAATATTTCAGTTGCTTTAATAATTAAATCATCAAAATCATAACTATTATTGGCTTTCTTGTCTTTCTCATATATAGTATTAATGATATACATATATTTACTAAGAAAATTATTTTTATAATATATTTTTTTGAAATCATCCATAGTACAACCATTAGTTTTATAAATTCGTATTATATTTATAATTAGTCTAGTAAACTCTTTATATTTATAAGTGTTTAAAAATTTAGCATAGTCATATTCTTTAAAATATAAAAGTATTTCTCGAATCAAATTAGAATCATTTAAACTTTGAAAAAATTCATTAGTAACATAATCAAGATAGTTATCACTTACTAAATTAAATTCTTGATTATAATCTTTAAGTATTTGAATGGCTAATTTATGAAATGTTAAAATTGAACAATTATAGGGAATCTTTTTTTGTAAATCTGCAACACTTTTGTTGGTAAATGAAATTATTAATATTTCTTCAGGATTGCATATTTTATTGTTGATTAAGTAGTCAATTTTTTTAGTAATTGTAAATGTTTTACCAGCTCCAGCACCTGCAATTAATAAAATGTTTCCGGGTGTTTCAACAGCTTTCTTTTGGTATTCATCTAAAGTAACATTTTTCTTCATACCAATTATTATAAAATTATAATAATTGATAAACAAGTAAAATAATAAGACAAAGTTTGACATATTTTTTAATATGGATAAAGAAAAAGTGAGAGAAAAAGTTTGAGATTACTGGAACTTTATTCAAGCATTTGTTATAATACTTTTTAAGAGGGTAAAAATTATGAAGTATGATACATTAATGGAAATAGATTTAAAAAAATTAAAGAATAATACAAAATTATTATGCAAAAGCTATGGTGATTATCAATATAAAATTGCTTCACTAAAAGATAATGCCTATGGAATGGGTTTAAATATTGTTAATACATTAGTCAATAATGGTATAAATTATATTTTGGTAGGTCCAATTAAGGATGCTTTAGAAATAAGAAAATATAATAATGATGTACCTATTTTAGTTAGTTATAATGTAACTGAAGAAGAAGTATACGATGCTATAAATAATAATATAACTCTTACTATTGCTGATTTGGAATATTTAAGAAGTATAATTTGTTTAAATATTAAAGATAATTTAAAAGTGCAAATTTTAGTAGATAATGGTTCAAATAAGATAGGAATAAAAAATAATCTAGAATTAAAAGAAGCAGTAAACTTAATTGAAGAAAATAAATATTTAGAACTAGTTGGTATTTATACTGATTTAACGACGATTGGCGTAGAAGATGAATATTATTATCATCAAGTAAATACTTTTTATCAAGTTATTAGTAATTATTTAGAAAGTGGTTTGATGATTCATTTAAATGAACCAATTATGTATCATCAAAAGCTTGCATATGTAAATGGGATACGTTTTGATTTGTCTTTAATTGGGATTGAAGAAAACATAAATGATGATTGGTTTACCAATATGCGTATTAAAAATATTGAAAAAAAGTATGGGGATTTGCAATTTCCTAATATTGATTTACAACTTATTTTTACTATATCTAGTGAAGTAGTTAGTGTTGGAAAAGTTAGTAAAGGTGATTTAGTTGGTAGAAACTATATTGCTAAAGAAGATATGAATGTTGCTGTTGTTCCAATTGGTCATAAAGATGGCATAACAAAAGCTATTAGTTATGTAGGTATTAATAATTTTAAACGCGATATTTTAGCGGATGATATTGATCACTTAATTGTTGCGGTTGATGGGGGAGTAAGAGAAAAAGATAAAGTGTATATCGTAAATGAAGAACGAGAAATTTATGATTTTTTGACACTATTAAAAACTAATAGATATTATTTGATGAGTATTTTAAATAGAAATATTCCAAGAGTATATATAAATGATGAAGAAAGTAAAGGGGATAATTATTTATGATTCAAAAAGTAGTAGGAGTGGCTTTTATCGAAGATGGCAAGTTATTAATTGTTCAATCTCATAGAAGTAGTAAAACAAATTCGTGGACATTTGTTGGTGGTGGAGTTGAAGAAGGAGAGACTTTAATAGAAGCCGCAATAAGAGAAGTAGGAGAAGAAATCCATAATAATTTCAATATTACAGCAGATGACTTAGTAGAACTATTTACATTTAAAGAACATGCTGCAAGTGATCCGAATAAAATGATTGAAATGACATTTTTTTAAGTAAGAAAAAAATTGATGTGCCTTTAACTACCAATGATGAAATTTTGCATTATCATTGGCATAAATTAGGAGAAGATTATAATATTTCTTCTTCAATTAAGGATCATTTTTTGCCATATGCTGAAAAAAATAACTTAATTTATTAAAAATTGTGAAAAAAGCATTGCAAAACTTTCGATGATTTGGTATAATTTGAATTGTCATCGGGAGTTAATATGGGCGCTTAGCTCAGTTGGTTAGAGCACCTGCCTTACAAGCAGGGGGTCATAGGTTCGAGTCCTATAGCGCCCACCATTTTTTTATTAGTAGGGTGGCGACCATCCGAAATTGGTCTGTGGAGAGTTCAAAAGACTCAATGAAGCAGAAAAGCTCTTAAGCGATTAAGGGCGCCAGTATTGGTGCAAGTCCAATGCCGACATAGCGTAACTGGCAGCGCAACTGACTTGTGGGATAGAGGCGTCTAGCCGATTGAACTATCTTGCACCCTTAATTGGAAACAATTAAGGTGGACATCGCTAATTCGGGGAAAACTAAGTAAACTTATGTTTATATGTCAATCCCGAGCTAGGTTAATACCGAGTGTAGAGACTTTATACGATGAACCTAAGTTCTTTATGAATATGGTTAAGAGAAAGTCCAGACTACAAACACATAAGTGGTAGTGAAAGCTATAGTAGTATGAATCAGTAGGTTGGGAGTTCGACTCTCTCTGTCGGCACCATTTTTTTGGGGAGATAGCGAAGTGGTCAAACGCGGCAGACTGTGATCTTGATCTGGAGGTATTGTGTTATCTGATTGTAACAAAAATATTGGTAATTCAAGTTTAGGTATAGCAATTTCTTATTTTACATGCAATGGCTATACTGTATCAATTCCATTGAATGATACTCAAGATTATGATTTGATTGTTGAAAAAGACTTTCAATTATATCGAGTTCAAGTTAAAGGAACATCTTTTAAAACCAGATACGGTGTATACCAAGTAGCGCTTAAAAGCGCTGGTGGTACTAAAGGCATGGTTTATAAGACTGTTAAAGATACTAATGCAGAACTTTTATTTGTTGTTACAGGTGATAATAGGTTATATCTTATTCCCGTTAGTGAAATAAAAAATTCTTATACGCTAAATTTGGGAAAAGAGTATAATAAATATCTTCTAATTGCACCCTTAGTTGGAAACTGCTAAGGTGGACATCGCTAATTCGGGGAAAACTAAGTAAATTAACTTTATATGTCAATCCCGAGCTAGGTTTTAATACCGAGTGTAGAGACTTTATACGATGAGCCTAAGTTTTTACAAATATGGCTAAGAGAAAGTCCAGACTACAAACACATAATGGTGGTAGTGAAAACTATAGTAGTAAAGAAATCTGTTCCTTCGGGTTCCATGGTTCAAATCCATGTCTCCCCACCATTCAAATTGCCTCGTAGCCAAGTGGTAAGGCATCAGACTTTGACTCTGACATTCCGTTGGTTCGAACCCAACCGAGGCAGCCATTTTTTATTATTTATTGGTTCGTTAGCTCAGTAGGTAGAGCATTTGACTTTTAATCAAAGGGTCTTGGGTTCGACTCCCAAACGAGCCACCATTTTGATTGTTGAACTTCCATGTTATGGAAGTTTTTTCTTGAGAATATTTTAATTTTATGTGATAATATAAGACGAGGTGAATTAAATTGGCTAAAGATGAGAGAGTTTATACTCAAGAATTTAAAAAACTAAATATGTGTATGTATATTATTATGGGATTACTTTTATTGTTAGCAATTTTGCTTATGGTTACGTCTTGTAGAAGTAATGCTTTAGAAGAAGAAAATGAATATGATGTATCAATGATGCATACAGTTGGAGTATCAGATGTAATTGATATGTTTGCTAATGAAGGAACTTATGTTCTTTATATTGGTAGAGAAACATGTTCTGTTTGTCATGATTTGTTGCCGGCTTTACAAGAAGCTCAAATCAAAAATAATTACATTACACAATATTTAGATATTACTCAAGTTGATCGTAGTAGTAGTGATTGGGAAACCTTAGTAGGTCTTCTAGATGTTGAAACAACAACTACTATGGATGAAGAAGGAGAAACTGAAGAAGTTACCAATACATTTGGATATTTCTTGGATACAAAAGGCTTTACTCCTTGTGTGATAATTATAAGTGGCGGTGAACAAATTGCTGGATTCTTTGGTAGTAGGTCTTTAACAAATTTTGAAGATTGGTTAGCAAATTATGGTATATAAAAAGCAGGATACAAAATCCTGCTTTTTTAAGCCTCAAAATCCTCAATTTCTGTTTTACTCTTATGCGGTTCATCAAAATATAGATTAGGGTAGTTCTGTTGTCTTAGGGCCTCATAAACCATAATTGCAACGGTATTTGAAAGATTTAATGCCCGTACATTATCACTCATTGGTAATCTTATACAATTATCAATATGAGGTTTTAAAATACTTTTAGGTATTCCAGTGGATTCTTTGCCAAAAACAAAATAAATATTTTCATTACTATTACTAAAATCAAAATTTCCTGGAGGTTGATGACCATATCTTGTTAAAAAGTAAAATTTTCCGTCATTATTTTTACTTATAAATTCATCGTAATTTTCATATACATGCCAATTTAGTTTGTCAATATAGTTGACGCCGCACCTTCTTAATGTTTTATCATCAATTTTAAAACCAAGGGGTTTAATTAAATGTAATGTAGCATTAGTTGCTACACAAGTTCGCATTATATTTCCAGTATTTTGTGGTATTTCTGGTTCAAATAAAACTATATTTATCATAATTTAATCCTTTCTAATAGAAAATAAAAAGGCTTTTATTCGCCTTCATATTCGTAAATATCTAACAATTTTTGAAAGTCTCCAGCATTGATGACATTAGCATCATCACGGGTAACTGTATCTACTAACTCACCATCTCTATAATACAAGATGATTGGAACGGTAGTAATTTCATCAGTATTAAATGCATTATTTAATCTTGTCAAATAATTATCACTATCCATTATACTTTCTATATTTAAATAGTAGAAAGAATCGCTTAATTTATAATCATCAATAATTGGTTTAATGCCAGTTTCTAAATCATAAGTATCTTCATTTCCTGTGTAAGTTATTAAAACAAAATATTCTGTAGGTGGTTCAGAAAGTATTTGACTTACTTCATCAAGATTTTTAATTTCTAAACTAACAGTTCCTGAAGAAAGTAGGTAACTTGTACTTAATTTTTCTTCTTCTCTCATTGCTTGGATTCTGTAAATATATATACCAACTATAGCTATAACTAAGATAATAGCAATAATAATATATATAGTTTTGCGAGATATTTTTTGTTTTGCTTCAGCAACTTGTTTAGTTTCTTCCTTAGTTTTTTTTGTTTCAGTTACTTCTTCGCTTTTTGGTTGCACTTTTTTAGTTGTGCTTTTTTTCTTTTCCGCCATAGATTATCCCATACCTTTCATTAATATATTAACATAAATATTAAATTTTTTAAATTGTTTTTTACATTATTCGTCATTATTTTTCTCTAATTTGACTAAAACTTCTCGTGGTTTAGATCCATTTTGTGGTCCAACAATACCGCGGCTTTCAAGTAAATCCATCATTCTTGCAGCTCTATTATAACCAAAACGGAATCTTCTTTGAATTAATGATGCACTAATTTTACCTGTTTGAATAGCAAATTCGACAACTTCATTGTATGCATCATCGTCATCGCCACCAGTAAAACTATTACCAACACCACTTGAAGTGTTTTGGCTGACGTTTTCAAATTCTTCATCATATTTAGCAGTGGCTTGATTTTTACAGTAATCAATTAATCTTTTAATTTCATCGTCATTTACAAAACAACCTTGAATACGAGTCGGGCTTGAATCTCCCATAGGGAAGTAAAGCATATCCCCTTTACCAAGTAGTTTTTCTGCTCCAGGTTGATCAAGTATTGTTCGCGAATCGATTTGACTTGATACAGCAAAAGATATACGTGAAGGAATATTATTTTTAATAAGTCCCGTAATAACATCAGTAGATGGTCTTTGAGTTGCCACAATTAAATGAATTCCTGATGCTCTAGCCAGTTGAGTAATACGAGTAATAGAATCTTCAACTTCTTTAGAGGCAACAAGCATTAAATCAGCAAGTTCATCGATTATTACAACTATGTAAGGCATTTTAGCCTTAGGAGATTCTGGATGTTTTCTGTTTTCTTTTTCAATTAAATCATTATAACCAGCGATATTTTTAACTTCATTATCACTAAATAGTTGGAATCTATTATCCATCTCAACGACAACTCGTTGTAAAGTAAGGCTGGCTTTTTTAGGATCACTTACTACTGGACATAGTAGGTGAGGTATACCATTATAGTTTGTAAGTTCAACCTTTTTAGGGTCAACTAGGACTAATTTTACTTCATTTGGTTTATAACGCATTAATATTGAAGCAATAATGCCGTTGATACATACTGATTTACCACTACCAGTAGAACCAGCAACAAGTAAGTGGGGCATCTTAGTTAAATCCATAACTTTTGGTGTACCCATAATATCTTTACCTAAGGCTGCACATATTTTAGCATCACTCTTTAAATTTTGTGGAGACTCTAATACTTCTCTTAAGGTAACACTACTAATTGTTGGGTTTGGTATTTCCACTCCAATTGTACTTTTGCCAGGGATTGGGGCTTGAATAATAACATCTTTAGCAGCAAGGGCTAGAGCAATTTCTTTATTGATATTGACGATTTTACTTACCTTAGTTCCTGCTGGAACTGTAAGTTCATATTCTGTAACTGCAGGACCTATATGTATTTCAACAACTTTGGCATTAACTCCAAAATCTCGTAAAACTCGTTCAAGTATTTCTTTGTTACTTTTTGTAAAATCAGTAGAATTTACTTTTTTAGGTTTTAATGGATCAAATATTTCATTAAATTTTGGAAGACGATAACTTAGATCTTCTTCAGTTTCCACATGTTTAGTTTTAGTTTCTAATGATTCTTGTTCAATAGGCTTTTGTTTCAATTCTTCCATGCTAGTAATAATAATTTTTTCTTCTTTCTTAGGAGCAATTTCTTTAACTTCTGCAACTGGTTTTATATCATCTGAAGAACTAATAGGTATTTCTTCATCATCAGTTTTTTCTTTCTTTTTTCTTTTGAATAAACCAAATATTTTCTTAAATATTTCTGAAAGGTTAACATTAAATGTTAGAACAGATGCAAATATTGCTAAAATTACCAATATAACTATTGAACCAGTTTTTCCAAATAAACCATAAAGTAGAGAAATAAATATAGCTCCGATGAATCCTCCACCGATGACTATGGAAGTTGTACCGTTAGTTTCTAAAGCATTATTTGCTCCGATAGTTGAGATACGTTCCATAAAATTATTATAAGTAGCAGTAATTATTTCTTGTGGAGTGCTTTCTTGATTTAGAAATTCAAAATGACTAGCCACCAATAATATTATGATAAATATGTAAATACCAATCAATTTTTGGGTAGTAAATTTTGGCATCTTCCGTTTGTAAAGCATGTAAACACCTAATATTATTAGAAAAATTAATACTAACATCCACCAAGTTCCCGCTAAAAACATAGCAAACTTTTTTATAAGTGAACCAATAAATCCAAATCCAAACCCAATTATACCAATAAGTATTAGAATAAGACCGATTAGTTCAACACTGTAGCCGATAGAGCCACTATTTTCTTTAGATTTCTTTTTCTTAGCCACCTTTTATCACCTTTTATAATTATACATGAATATTGATGTTTTTTCAATTTTTTATGAGTATTTTACCCAAACCATATAGTGAAAAAGTCATAGGATAAGATAGGGAGGAAATGAAATGTTATTTGATGATAATTTTGGTTTTATTACTTATGATTTGTATGGAGACTTATTAAAAAAAGATCATAATCCTAAATTAGTTAGTGTAGATGAAGGATTTTTACGCGGTAATATGTTTGCATCTGAATATAAGCCATATAAAAATTATACAGTTAAGAAAATAATACCAAGAACAAAGAGAGAAGAGTTGTTATTAGAAATTATGGAATTATCTTTTGCTATTAACGATTTAAATCTCTATTTAGAATTGCATCCAAAAGATAGCAAAATGTTAAAGAAATTTAATGATTTGGTTGAAAAATCATGTAAATGCGAAATGGAATATGTAAAAAATTATGGAGCATTAGAAGTAATTGATAATACTTCAGATGAAAAATTTGAATGGATTAAAAATCCATGGCCATGGGATAATGAAGGAGGCACTAAATATGTTTAAATATGTAAAACATTTGGCTTATCCAGTTAATATTACTAAAAAAGATTTAAAAATGGCTAAATATATTGTTACACAGTTTGGAGGACCTGCTGGTGAACTTGGGGCAACATTACGTTATTTTTCTCAAAAATTTACAATGCCAGATGAAAAGGGAAAGGCCTTATTAAATGATATAGCAACTGAAGAAATGGGCCACATGGAAATGGTAGCCACAATGGTTCGTCAGCTAATGGCCAATGCTACAATTGAAGAAATTAAAGAAGCGGGACTTGAAAGTTATTATACAGAACATAATAAAGGAGTATTTCCTTGCAATGCTAACGGTATACCATTTGATGCAATGAGTATTGCTGTAACTGCTGATCCTCTTACTGATTTATCCGAAGACATGGCAGCAGAACAAAAAGCTCGTAGTGCTTATGAAAATTTAATCAATTTAGCAACAGATTCAGCAGTTATTGAACCTTTATTATTTTTAAGACAAAGAGAAGTAATCCATTTTAATCGTTTTAAAGAACTATATGATTATTATGAAAAGTTAGGATATTAAATCAGGCTTAGGCTTGATTTTTTCTTGTTTTTCTGTTAAACATTAGTTAAAATGATACCGATTTATAATGTGGATAACAAACAAAGGTAAACCTTGTTTGTAG
>CALVIU010000036.1 GCA_944331835.1 uncultured Bacilli bacterium
TGGAGCAAGTGAGGAGGATCGAACTCCCATCTCAACCTTGGCAAGGTCGTATACTAGCCATTGTACTACACCTGCGTAAATAAATTGTATCAAATATCTACTTTTTTTGCAAGAAGAATTGCTAAAAAATGTAATTATTGTTATAATTGTTTAAGTAAGAAGGGAAAATATGAAGAAAAAAGTATTAAATTGTCTTAGAGCGATACGTAAAAATGTCGTTGAATATATAATTACTAATCGTCTATTTATATCTTATGTAATAATGGCCTTATTGGGTACAATGTTAGTAAGAAAATTTACCGTAGGCTCATTTTTTAGCTTTAAACCATTTATTACAGACTTAGGTATTATCCTCATCGTCGGAGGCCTAGGTTATTTTGTTAAACCTAAAAATCAATTTAAGTACTATTTTATTTGGTTAATAATATTTACATTGATTAACATTATTAGCTCTATTTATTATACATTCTATACTTCTTTTGCCTCATTTGGTGAACTAGGAACAGTAGGTCAAGCCGAAACAGTAACTGGTTCAATATTCGAAAAATTAAGATTTGTTGATATAATGTACATATTTTTCCCAATAATATTCTATTTAATACATAAAAAATTATTATCATCATCTTATTATTATTTTATCGATAAAATCGAAAAGGGTAAGAAAATGCTTGTAACTACCGTTTTAGTTGGAGTTCTTTGTCTTGCCTATAGTTTTGGTGTGGCAACAGGTACTGATTATAGTAGACTTGCTAAACAATGGAATCGAATTTATATTGTAGAACGTTTTGGTATTTTGATGTATCAATTCAATGATTTAGTACAATTTTTAACTCTTCAAACCAGTAGTTTATTTGGCTATGAAGATGCCGAAGCGGCCTTTAACGAATATTTCGATGCTAAAGAAGCTCCGGAAGAAAATGAATATACAGGTATTCTTAAAGGTAAAAATATTGTCTTTGTTCACATGGAAAGTATGCAAACATTCTTGATGGACTTAGAATTTAATGGTGCTGAAGTAACTCCAAATTTAAATAAACTTGCTAGTGAAGGTATGTTTTTCTCAAACTTCTATCCACAAGTAAGTACTGGTACAAGTTCCGATACTGAATTTACTTTGTTAACAGGATTAATGCCAGCAGCAAGTGGGGCAGTATTTACTAGTTATTATGATCGGGAATATTTTACAATCCCTAAATATTTAAGTAACTTAGGATATTATACATTTAGTATGCATGGAAACTATGCATCGATGTGGAATCGTAATCGTGCCCATCCATCCCTAGGTTATGATGGTATGTATTTTGAAGAATCATATACCTACACAGATGCAGATGTTGTCAACTTAGGTATAAATGACCGTTTATTCTTTGAGCAAGTAATCCCAATCATGGAAAACATTGAATCAACTTATGAAAACTATATGGGAACAATTATCACTCTATCTAACCATTCACCATTCTCTATTGGTAGCGAACATAGTACACTTGATTTAACAAGTTACTATTATACCGTTGATCCATTAACTGGTGAGGTCACTGAACATGCTGAAGATTATTTATCCGATTCTTCAGTTGGTGAATATATCAAAAGTGCTAACTATGCGGATATGGCTCTTGGAGATTTCTTAAATTATATAAATGCATCAGATGCTTTTGATGACACTGTATTTGTTTTCTATGGTGACCACGATGCTAAACTTTCTCGTAGTGAAATAAATTATCTTTATAATTTAAATCCTGAAACTGGTGAAGTCTACGAAGAAGGTGACCCAAATTATGTTGAATATGACTATTATGCTCATGAACTTAATAAAAATACGCCATTAATAATTTGGACTAAAGATCCAGAACTAAGAAATGTGTTCCAAGGAGAAATAACTTATACAACTGGTATGTATAACGTAGCTGCGACCATACTAAATATGTATGGACTATACAATAAATATACTATGGGTGCTGATATTTTCAGTGTTAAAGATGACAACTTAGTAGTATACCCTAATGGTAATGTTTTGACTAATAAAGTTTATTATAATAACTCAACTGGTGAATATAAAGTATTAAATGATGAAACTTTGGATGAAGATTATATCAGTACTATTAGTGCTACTGCTGAAAAAATATTAGATATATCTAATTCAATAATCGTTTATGATTTACTTGACTCTGTTGAGATGAGTGAGGAATGATATGAAGAAAAAATACAAGATACTCTTAATCGTAATTATAATTTTAATAATTGTCATTATTGCTGCAATAATTGCTTTTAAATTTTTAAAAGGTAGTGAACCTGCCGAACCAGTAAAAGTAGTAGATAGCATAGATAATTTTGATTATACATTGGATGACCGTGATACTGAACTTATGAAAAATACATATAATGAATTAAAAACAGTTTTATCTTCTGATGAAATAGATTATGAAAAGTATGCTGAAATATTATCAAAACTTTTTGTTATCGACTTATTTACCATGGATAACAAAGTTAATCGTTATGATGTAGGTAGTACTGAGTATGTCTATCCTGATAGTGTTGATAATTTTAAAACTAATGTCGAAGATACAATTTATAAATCTATGGAAAACAATTCTGATGGTAAAAGAAGACAAGATTTACCAGAAGTAAGTAGCATTGATAACACAAGTGTGGAAACATCAACCTTTACAATTGGAGAAGAAGAACACGAGAGTTTCGTTGTAAATATAAACTGGTCATATGTAAGCGATTTAGGATATGACGATAATGCTACTATTACATTGATAGAATTAAATGAAAAATTATATGTAGTAGAATATGTAACAGGAGAATAAAAGGGATGAAGAAATTTTTTAGAAAACTAAAAAAATCAAATAGAGTATTACGCTATATTTATTACATTGTTAGTATTGTTTATATTGTAACTTTATTCTTTTTTATCAAAAGTTTATTAAGTTTATCTGGAATTGAAACTGTACTAAGAATTGTATTTATCGTATTTTTCATACTTTATATAGTTTTATATTGTTTCTGGAATCTTTTAAATTTACTTCGTCGTAAGTATAAAGCACTAATTATTACTTCAATTGTCTCTGTAATATTTATAATTATATTTTGTGTTGGTTCTTATTATATAAATATGGTTTATAGCAATATCGACAATATTACTGAAGATGATAGATTGGTGTATACTTCCTATTTAATTGCTTTAAAAGATACAGAATTTGATAATGATTCAAGTGTTGGAATGCTCGATAGTGAAAATGAAATAGAATGGAATGTATTAGCTAGAAAATTATATAGTGAAGAAAAACTAGCCAATAGTATTACTGATTATACTGATTATAACGAAATGATTCGTGATTTATATAATGGTGATATTGATGCTATATTTGTTCCTGGTAATTATGTGACGTTATTTAGTAATGAAGAACAATATCAAAACATTTCTAGTGAAACTAAAGTTTTATATGAATATAGTGAAGAAATGGCTAATCAAGACCTTGTTTTATCGAGCGATAAAACTTTTGATGAACCATTAACATTTTTGCTTATGGGAGTAGATTCTGAAAAGGCTGGTTTAAATGCTAATGCTGCCTTTAATGGTGATACATTAATGCTTATTACATTTAATCCAACAACTCTAACAGCAACAATGGTTAGTATTCCGAGAGATACATATGTTCCAATCGCTTGCAATAATAATCGTTATGCTAAGATTAATTCATCTGCAGCTTATGGAACTAGTTGTGTAATTGATACTGTAAGTAACTTCTTAGATGTTGAAATTGACTACTATGTCAAAATTAACTTTAAAGGTGTAGTTGAATTAGTTGATGCTATCGGAGGAGTGGAAGTTGATGTCGAAGCTCCAACTTATAATTCTGATAAGTATGATGGAATGATGTGCGAACAAAACTCTGATAGACATTTTGGTAGTAGTTTAGTTTGTATTGAACCAGGACTTCAAACTTTAAATGGCGAACAAGCTTTAGCTTATGCTCGTAATCGTCATATGTATATTGGTGGAGACTTAGATAGAATTAGACATCAACAACAAGTAGTTGAAGCTATTGCTTCAAAGGCTTTACAATTTAGTAGTATTACTGATTTGCAAAATATCTTGAATGCTATAAGCAGTAACATAGCTACTAATATGGATACTAATACAATCCTTTCAGGATATAATGTTGTTAAAAACATGGTATCCAACGTTATTGGTGGCGAAGACTTACTTAATATAAATAAGGCATACTTAGAAACATATAGTCTGCCAGTTTATGTTCCTAGTATGGGCTATACTACTTCAGCTCAAGGATATTATGTTGATTCTCTTGAAGATATTCGCCATGCTTTAAAAGTAAGTTTAGAATTAGAAGAAGATGAAGCAATCAAGACATTTAGTTTCTCAGTAAATGAACCATACGAAATAACTAGTCCTGGTAGTGGACTTCGCCAGGAAAAATCGAGTAGTACTTTACCAAACTTTATTGGCAGTACTGTAAGTGTTGCTGAAGAATTTTGTAATGAACATGGTATAGATTTCCATATCGAATATGTCGATCCCGATAGTGAGCACTATAATCCAAATGTGGCTGTAGGCTTAATAGGAGATCAAAGTGAATTTATTGGTGTGCTACTTTCAACAGTTGATGAACTAACTGTTTATGTAGTAAACAGTAGAGAATCAATAAGTGAAGAACCTGATAATGGCGATGAAACTAACTCCGGAACTGACTCAGAAGATGAAAATAATTCTTCTGACAATAATGAAAATTCTGAAGATAATCCAGATGATGGAAACGAAGATGATACAACTGGTGATGATATAACAGATATTATCTTAGGAAATTAAAAAAATCAACGATTAATGTTTCGTTGATTTTTTTGTGCTTTTCTTTTTACGATTATTTTTCTTTCTCTTAGTAGGACTTACATAACCATTTGATCTATTTGAAGAATTATTTTTAGTCTTAGTTTTTGTGTTAACATTACTCTTAGTTTTAGTTTTACTAACTGCTGTAGTTTTCTTTTTAGTAGTACTAGTTTTAGCCTTATTTGCTTTAGTAGAATTAGTAGTGCTGGTGGCTTTTTTCTTAGTAGTTGAGCCTTTCTTTTTAGTTGCAGAAACACTTTTAGCTTTTTCTTCAACTTCTTTTGGTGCTTCCACTTTAATAACTTTCTTTTCTTTAACTGTATTAACTGGAGAACTAGTTTTTAATTTTGCTTTTTCTAATTTATCTAGTATTATCCAAAGTATTCCGATAACCAAAGCGAGTAAATATATTGAAATTAATACAATAAAAATAATATCAATTTTATCAAACGATTTTCCCATCTACAACCACCACATTTAAACCTATTATAGTATATTTTACGAAAAAATAACAGTTATTTTACACACTTTTACTGGATTTTTTGTATATGATTTGTCGAAATTGCTCGAAAATGATATAATACATATGAATAAGATGGTAAGGAGGCGTTTTTTGAATGCGAAAAATGATGATTTTTGTTACACTTTTCGTTTGTAGTTTTTTCTTAATGTATAACGTTTCCGCTGCATCATATACTGCTAGGGCTTATATTAATTCATCTTGTAATGTCCGTACTGGCCCAGGTACCCAAAATACTAAAATATCTTCTGCTTATATTGGTTCTTATTATAACCTAGTTGAAGATAAGACCTATACCGATACAAATAATCATTATGATTGTAATAGTGATTGGTATCAAATTTATTATAATGGCACAGCAACTGGTTATGTTTGTGGTGACCATGTCGATGTCGTTAGAAGTTATAGTACTGATGATGTTGCACCATCTACAACTTGTGAACAAGAAATGAGCAATTTGGGATTCCCATCAAGTTATTGGGGAGGCCTTTGTGCTTTAAAAGAAAGACATCCTAATTGGCAATTTGTACCTTTAAAAATAAATTATGACTGGAGTTACATTATTGAAAAAGAAAGCCCATGTGGTTGGAATTTAATTTATGGTAGTAATGAAAATAGTGGTTTTATTGATTCTACTTGTACAGCATATGATAGTGGTTATGTTGGTATAAATCAAACTGGTATTGCTTATTACATGGATCCTCGTAACTTCCTATCTGACCGATTTATCTTCCAATTTCAAGCCCAAAATTACGATAATAATTTTGCCTCCACTTATGTAACTGCTGTAACTAATATTATTAGTGGTAGTTCATTTTATAAATACCATTTAAATGCTGGTACTAATCTAGCAGAAGTAATAAATAGTAATGCTACTACTTTAAATGTAAGCCCTATATTTGCTGCTTCCAGAATGCTTCAAGAATTAGGAAATTCTGATTCCCTATATAGTTTATATAGTGGTAGTTATACAGCAGATCCTAATACTACATATGGGCAAAAGTTTATCGAACTAACAGGTAGTGCAACGGCATATCAAGGTTACTATAATTTTTACAATTTTGGTGTTAGTGATTCGTGTGTTCAGTCTTATGGAACGGCATATTGTGGTTTAAACTATGCCTATCGCCTAGGATGGAATAGTGTGAATGCTGCCATCCAAGGTGGGCTATCTCAAATTGCTAATAATTATATTGGGGCTGGTCAACATACTGGTTATTTACAAAAATTTAATGTTAATCAAAGTAATCCTTCTGATATTGCTACTCATCAATATATGACAAACATTGCAGCACCATCTAGCGAATCTGCAACAAATTATAAAACTTATAGTGATTTAGGAATATTAGAATCAGCTTTCATATTCCATATTCCAGTTTTTAATAATATGGATGCTACAATCAGTAATAGTCCTGGTGGAGCAGTTGATGGTGGAGAAGATAATCCTCCAAGTAGTCTACCAATTAGTACAATAGTAACATCAAGCGGTTATAGATATGCTACTGGTTACATTTCAGGAATTGCCTTAGGAACTGATGCTTCAACCGTTAAATCGACACTTGAATCTGTCGGTGGTTCAGGAACAGTTACCATTTATAATGCCAGTGGCTCAGTGGTTAATAGTGGTACAATTGCTACCGGTTATAAAGTAGTAATCAACAATTCTAGTAGTGTAGAAACTTTAGAAGTAATCATTAAAGGAGACACTTCAGGTGATGGCATAGTAAATGCCCTAGATTTACTTCAAGTTCAAAAAAACATCTTAGGTACATATAACTTAAGTGGAGCATATTGGCAAGCAGGTGATACTTCTAGTGATGGAACTATCAATGCCCTAGATTTATTACAAGTTCAAAAAAATATCTTAGGAACTTATTCCATAGTTCAATAAAAAGGAGAATTAAATGAAAAAATTAAAGTTTATTTTACTATCAATAGTTGCATTAATTATGCTCCCTTTAAGTGTCAATGCTGCAAGTGGAACAATTAAAGTAACTGGATCTAGTCAAGTAGTTGTTGGAAACAAAATAACTCTCAAGGTAACATTATCTAGTTCTACGTCCATCGGTAGTTGGCAAATGAATCTAAATTATGATAAGAGTTATTTGCAACTTACTAGTACTAATAGTGAAGCCGGGGGTACAATGATGGCTAACTCCTCAGCAACTGGGGTAAAAACTAAAACCTATACATTTACTTTTAAGGCTTTAAAAAGTGGTTCAACGAAGGTATCTATAGATAGTTATCTTGCTTATGCTTTTGATGACTTAAGCAAAATGGATATATCAACATCTAGTAAAACAGTCAAAATAATTACCCAAGATGAACTAGAAGCCAGTTATTCGAAGGACAATAATTTAAAAAGTCTTTCCGTTGAAGGCTTTGAATTATCACCAGCATTTTCTAAAGATGTTACAGAATACACTGTAACAGTACCAGAAGATACTAAAGAAGTTACAATCAATGCAACTGAAAATGATTCAGCAGCAACCGTATCTGGAACAGGTACTTTCGAAGTTACTCAAGGAACTAATACTTTCCAAATTGTAGTAAGAGCAGAAAATGGTAGTGAAAAAACATACACAATTACGGTTGATGTAACCGATTCGAATCCAATAAATGTTACTATCGACGGTGATAATTATACAGTTGTTAAAATAAAAGAGTTTTTACCAGCAGTCAATGCTTATACTGAAACAACAGTAAAAATAAGTGATTTTGATATTCCGGCTTACACTAGTGAACTTACTGGTTTTACCTTAGTTGGTTTAAAAGATAGTGCAGGTAATATTGCTTTATACATATATGATGCCGATAATAATTCCTATACGGCTTATAACGAATTAAAGTTTAATCAACTTACTATTTATCCCAAAGAAACAGATAATACTTTAGATGGTTATGAATTGGGAACAGTTACAATTAATGATATTGAAGTTCCGGCTTATTATACTTCAAGTGATTCAAGATTTGCTATCATCTATGGAATTAATGTTGAAACTGGTGAAGAAGGATTCTTCAAATATGATAAAACTGATCAAAGTATTCAAAAATACGATGATGAAATGATTAATTCATTACTGGAAAAAAATAAACTTTATTCTTACATAATAATTGGTTTTAGCGTCATTTTAGTAATCATGTTTATTATATTAATTACTAAAGGTCGTGGCAAGAAGAAAAAGAAGAAAGACATTAAAGTAGAAAAAGTCGAATTTAAAGATGAACCTGAAAACGTTTCTGAGAGTAAAGAAGAAAAAGCAGAACAACCAGTAGAAGAAAATAAGATTGAAGAAGTCATCAGTGAAGACTTTAAATTAGATGAAGAAATATATGATAATGTCAATAATAAGAAAAAATCTAAAAAGAAAAAGAAAAAATAGTTGACAATCATTAAATAAAAAGATTATAATCGAATATAAAAAAGGAGAAATATTGTCAACATTTAAAATATTAAAAGAAAATAAAGATTTTTGGGAAATTGAAACTGATGTTGTATTAGGGGGAACTTGTGTAAAAAAGCTTGTTAAAACCGCCAAAAATGAATTAGCAATGTTTAAGTACAATAAATACCCGATGTGTACAGAATTAGCATCGGAAAAAATGTGTTGTGAAATTGCTAAAGTATTAGAATTTCGGTGTGCTAAAATAGATTTGGCAATCGACAAGAATGGAGTCTATGGTATTCTAAATTATATCTTTATATCTCCCAATTCATCTCATACAGATGCATCGCTATATCTAAGAGATGATAATTTTGAAAGAAAAAAAACATATACTATCGAAAATATAAAAGCATTTTTAGACAATTATGAAATAGATTTGTTTTCCCAGTTCATAGAAATAATGATTTTTGATGCTTTAGTAGGAGAACAAGATCGTCATGAAGAAAACTGGGGAATTACAACTATAAAAAACCCTTTATTAAGGTATAGTATATCGCCATTATATGATAATAGCTGTAATTTGCTAAGAGATCAAATTAATAAATTGGATAATTTTGAAAATCCAGAATATTTAAATAATTATATCAAACGAAGTAAAACAGCTATTTATAAAGATGGTAAAAAAATCAATCATTTTGATTTAATAAAAGAATTAATTGAAATTAATCCGGAGGCATCAATTACTAGAATAAAAAAATTAGAAAATTTAACTGATAATAAAATTTCTAATATTGTTAATAATATTCCAGAAGAATATCTGACCCAAAAACATAAAAAATATATAATTAAATATATTTCTAAGAGAAGGGATATTTTGCTAAATATGATAAAAGTTGAGGTGAATAAAAAATGAAAACATTGCTGCTAGTATGGAAAGATTTTGAAACAAGAACCAGATATGTAGTAGGAAATCTTACATATGATAACAAAGTTTATTTTTTTAAATATACAAATCCTGAATTAAGCGATGCCCAAAAACAAGGATTTACTTGTTATCCGGGTTTTGAAGATTTAACAAAAGTTTATGAATCAAAAGAGCTATTTCCAAATATTTCTAGTAGATTGCCAAATAAAAATAGAGATGATTATTTAGAAATATTAAATTATTATAATTTAAATTCATCAAATGATGAATATGAAATACTAACTAGAACTAAAGGAAGATTGTTAACTGATACATTTGAATTTGTACCTCCTTTTGACAAAAATAAAATAGAGTTTGAAATTGCAGGAACTAGATATAGTGAAGAAATTGAAAAGTATCTTAAAGAAATTAAGCCTAATACAAAATTAGCATTGGAACCAACAACATACAAAGATGAACCAGCAATTAAAGTTTATGGAATTCTTTCAAAAAAAGTCTTTTTGGGATATGTACCAAGATATTATGCCAAAGAAATTTATGAACAACTAGAAAAAAAAGTTAATTATTCAGCAATGATAAAAGACGTAAAATTTGAAAGTCTAATTAATGATGAACATATTACTGCTAACGTTAAATTATTATTTTCGTAAAATTTAAGATTAATGTCTTAAATTTTTTAAATTGGTCAAAAATTGTTGTATAATAAAAAGGGTGATAATAGTGAATGATGCTTATCAAAAAAGTAAAGAAGAAATATTAAAAGAATATAAAACAACGCTAGATGGTTTAACTGACCAAGAAGCTAAAAGAAGATTAAATCTTTATGGTAAAAATATCCTAATTGAAAAGAACAAAAAAAGCAAATTGCGTATTTTTATCGATCAATTTAAAAATGTCATGATTATCCTTCTTTTAGTAGTAGGGCTAATGTCCTTATTTTATGCTATTTTTACAAATGGTGATTTTCTTGAACCAATTGTAATCTTAGGAACATCCCTAATAAATTGTTTCATGGGTTATTTACAAGAATCTAAAGCCGAAGATGCAATTGAAAAATTGAAAAGTTATCAATCATCTAAAACTACTGTCAAAAGAGATGGCAAACTAGAAGAAATAAATTCGGAAAATTTAGTTGATGGTGATTACATTATTTTGGAAGCCGGAGATAAAGTACCCGCAGATGCTAGAATTGTTGAAAGTTATTTTGCTAAATGTGATGAAGCAATACTAACCGGCGAAAGCATGAGCGTCGTTAAAAATGAAAATCAAATAACTAAAAAAGTTTTATTATCAGAACGTTCTAACATGGTTTATTCTGGTACAGTAGTTGTTGCTGGTAAAATAGAAGCAATAGTTGTTGAAACTGGCATGGATACCGAAATTGGTAAAATAGCCGCTACTATTGATGTATCAAAAGAACCAATAACACCACTTCAAGTAAAAGTAAAAAAGATTTCGACGTTTATCTCAGGTATTGCAGCATTTTTAGTTGCCTTTGTATTATGTTATGGCGTTATCATGGATTATACAGTTTTAAATGTTGTAATGCTTTGTATTTCAATGATTGTTGCTAGTGTTCCTGAATGTTTACCAATTGCCATAACTGCAACCCTTTCCATCGGAGTTAGTGAGATGGCTAAGAAAAAATCGATTGTCCGTAATATGGCAGCAATTGAAACTCTTGGAGCAACTGAAGTAATATGCACCGATAAAACTGGAACTCTTACAACCAACAAAATGGAAGTAATAAAAATATTTACTAACGAATCAGTCATAAATTTAAAAGACATCAAAAAATATCCTGAACTTATCGATGTCATGATGTATTGTAATAATGCCACCAAAGAAAATAATGGTTCATATACAGGAGATTCTGTAGAAGTGGCTTTAAGTATCTTTTTAACTAAACAAAAAGTAAATGTTGAAAAGCATCTAAAAGAAAACTTAAGAAAATTAGAACTACCATTTGACTCTGATCGTAAGAGGATGAGTACAATTTATCCATCTGGTAAAAAAGAAATCATCTATACTAAAGGTGGGTTAGAATCAATACTTTCTAAATCAAGTCATATTTTAATCGATGGTAAATTAGAAAAGCTAACTAAAAAATACAAAGACGAATATTTGAAAATGGAACAAACATTTTCTGAAGAAGCATTAAAGGTACTAGCATTTGCTTTCAAAGAAATTGATAAAAATATAAACAAAGAAGATGATTATTTTAAAGAAGAAAAAAATCTTATTTTGGTAGGTATGATTGGTTTAAAAGATCCTGCTCGTAAAAATGTAGCAAGTGCTATCCAAACTTGTCGTGAAGCCCATATTAGACCAATAATGCTTACCGGAGATAATTTGGCAACTGCTTTAGCAATCGGTAAAGAAGTAGGAATTTGTAAGTCTGATGATGAAGGAATTAATGCTAGTGACTTAAATAATTTAAAAACTAAAGAAGTAATGGAATATGTTAATAAATATTCAGTATTTGCTCGCGTTAGCCCAGAAAATAAAGTTCAAATAGTTAAAGCCTTACAAAAGATGGGTAAAGTTGTTGCTATGACAGGGGACGGTGTCAATGATGCTCCAGCAATGAAACTTGCTAATGTCGGAGTGGGCATGGGTAAAAGTGGTACCGATGTAACCAAAAATGTTGCTGACATTATTCTTTTAGATGACTCTTATAATACTATAACTACTGCTGTATCTGAAGGAAGAAGAATCTATGATAATGTTATAACCAATGTTTTATATAATCTATCTAGTAACTTTACTGAAATAGTAATAATTTTACTTGGTATGTTTATGGGAAGTAATATAATTACAGCCATTCATGTTTTATACATCGATTTAGTTGCTGATACACTTCCATCCATTTGTTTAGCTTTTGAAAGTGCTTCTAAAAACAATATGAAGAAAAAACCAAATGGTTTGAATCGTAAAATATTTACACCATTTTTCATGGCTTTTCTAATATTTTCCGTAATCCTTGAAGCTGGCATCAGTATCCTAGTTTATTTCCTATTTAGAGATAGTGGAGAAAATATTGCTCAAACTCTAGCATTATTTAGTATAGTTATCAATGAATTTGTTTTTGCGTATAACTGCCGTAGTTTAAAAGACCAAATATTTGAAAAAGGAATATTTTCTAATAAACATTTAAATATTGGCATCTTAATATTATTTATTATCCAACTTATAGTTTTCTTTACACCTGCTGGAAAACTCTTTGGTTTAGAAATAATTACTATGTCACAATTTGCCTTTGTAATGTTAGTAAATCTAGCATCATTTATATTCCTAGAATTATTTAAACCTTTATTACGTTTATTTAAAGATGAATAAAGTATGATATATTATAATAAATTTTGGAGGTCAAAATGGATGTTGCAAAAATAAAAAAAGAATTAATAGAACAGAAAAAAAGCAAATTTAAAGGAAATATATATCATTTTTCTCAAGTTGCTTTTTCTTATAATTCTAATAAAATTGAAGGAAGCAAGCTAACTGAAGAACAAACTGAAGCTATTTTTGATACATCATCATTTATACCTAAAGATGATAATTTAATCATATTAGACGATTTAATTGAATCCAAAAATCATTTTAAATTATTTGATTATATGTTAGATAATGTAGATAAACCACTTTCTAAAGAAATGATAATTGCAATGAATGTATTATTAAAACGAGGAACGTCCGATGAAGATAATCCTAGATATAATATCGGAGGATTTAAAGTAGTACCTAATATAATTGGAACAGTTAATGTAATTAAAACAAACCCACCAGAGGATGTAGAAAAAGAATTAGATAAACTATTAAAAGATTATAATTCTTTGAATAAAGTATTACTTAAAGATATAATTTGGTTTCATGTTATATTTGAACGTATCCATCCCTTCGGCGACGGCAACGGTAGAGTTGGCAGAATAATTATGTTTAAAGAATGTTTAAAAAACAATATTATGCCATTTATAATTTTAGATCAAGATAAAGAGTATTATCTCAGAGGATTAAAAGAATATAATAGAGATAATAAGTATTTGATTGATACCATAATGCATTCCCAAGATATTTATGAAGATATCTCTAATCAATTATTAGATTTTGAAATTAATGAATAGTCGCAAGACTATTTTTTTGTTTAAAAAGGCTTTCTGAATGTAAAAAATGAAATAATTTATAAAATTTTATTTTATAACCTCACTATTAATTTATTAATAGTGAGGCGTTCAGAGCTGTTCACTAGCGTTCAGAGCTGTTCACTAGCGTTCAGAGCTGTTCACTAGCGTTCAGAGCTGTTCACTAGCGTTCAGAGCTGTTCA
>CALVIU010000037.1 GCA_944331835.1 uncultured Bacilli bacterium
ATATCAGTTTCTTAGAATGTAACATTTTTGCTTAAAATTAAATTGTAAAAGTGTAACATTTTCCCTTAATAGTCACATTTTTTTGAAAAAGAAACGTAAAATTCTTGTAAAATTAAGGAATTTGTGATAATATCATAAATGCAAGTTTATATTTTTAATATAATTTGTTAAGTGGAGGGGACATTTGCGGACTTGCCCATTACCACTTACGCGAAAAAATTTATAGGAGGTGTTTTCGTGGCTAAAGAAGTCGTAAAGAAAATTAAATTACAAATCGAAGCTGGTAAAGCAACACCCGCACCACCAGTTGGAACCGTTTTAGGACCTGCTGGAATTAATCTAGGTGAATTTTGTACAAAGTTCAATGAAGCAACTCGTGACAAAATGGGTGATGTAGTTCCATGCGAAATCACAATTTATGATGATCGTTCATTCGATTTTGTTCTAAAAACTGCTCCAGCAGCATTCTTACTAAAGAAGGTTGCTAAAGTTAACAAAGGTAGCAAGAAAGGTGCTAACGAAATAGTTGCAACTATTTTAGAGAAAGATTTAAGAGAAATTGCTGAAACTAAAATGCCTGATTTAAATGCTTATGACGTTGAAGCAGCTATGAACATTATTGCTGGTACAGCAAGAAATATGGGAATTGCTGTTCAAGGTGTTAACGATGCTGAACTTGCTGAACAAGCAGCAGAAGCAGCTGAAGAAGAAAAAGAACAAGCAAAACGTGAAGCAGAACTTGCAGAACTTGAAGCAGAAGCTAAAGAAATTGCTGAAGCTGCTA
This sequence comes from uncultured Bacilli bacterium, assembly GCA_944331835.1. Lineage (GTDB taxonomy): Bacteria > Bacillota_I > Bacilli_A > RF39 > UBA660 > Onthocola_B. Next base: position 785 of record CALVIU010000037.1, read on the forward strand.
GTGTTGAAGTTCCAACTCATGATGATGAAGCAGAAGCTGAAGAAACAGAAGAAAATTAATTTTAAATTTATAAAATTGTCCGCTTAATTAACCACAGTTAAGGAGGTAAAAAGTTGAAAAAGTACGGAAAGAAATATGTGGAAGCATCAAAAAATGTCGATAAGACTATTGCCTATAGTTTAGAAGATGCAATTAAATTAGTAAAGAGTACATCTGTTACTAAATTTGATAGTACTGTTGAAGTTGCTATTAAATTAAATATCGATTCTAAAAAATCAGACCAACAAATGAAAGGTTCTTTATCACTTCCTAACGGAACTGGTAAGACAAAGAAAGTATTAGTTATTGCTAAAGGCGCTTTTGCTGAAGAAGCTAAAAATGCTGGTGCTGACTTTGTTGGTGATAAAGATATGATTGATAAAATCAAAAATGAAAGCTGGTTTGGTTTTGATGTCATTGTTGCTACTCCAGATATGATGCCTGAAGTAGGAAAAATAGGTAATGTTCTTGGACCAAGAAATTTAATGCCTAATCCAAAGACTGGTACAGTTACTACTAAAGTTGGTGCTGTAGTTGAAGACATTAAAAAAGGTATGGTTACTTACAAGAATGATAAATTTGGTAATATCCATACTATAATTGGTAAAGTATCTTTTGCAGAAGATAAACTAGCTGAAAACTTAAAATATGTAGTTACTACTATTGCTAAGGCTAAACCTAGTACGGTAAAAGGAAACTTCATTGAAAATATTTCTATTTCTACTACTATGGGTCCTGGTATCAAAGTAGATAAAAATAGTTTTGACATTTAAGCTAATTTATAATATAATACGTGTTAGAAAAAGCGAAACCAAAGACAGTAGGCATCCATAAGTCCTACCGAGGGGAACTTAAAACTTTTATTTTGAGCTTCCCTGTGGAAGCTTTTCTAATATAAAAAGGAGGAAAAATGGCAAGCTCAAAAATTCTTGAACAAAAAAAACAAATTGTTGACGAAATTGTTGACAAACTTAAGAATAGTGAATCTGTTATTGTATTCCAATATCAAGGTATGACTGTTGAAGAACTAAGCGATTTACGTCGCCAACTTCGTGAAGTTGAATCTGATGTTAAGGTTTATAAGAACACTTTACTAAAAAGAGCTGCTGATGAACTTAAAATCAATTTAGACGATTTCCTTGAAGGTCCAAATGCTATCCTATTTGGTAAGACATTACTTGAACCAATCAAGATTATCTCTGAATTTGCGAAATCTCATGATAAGTTAGATATTCGTGTTGGTGTAATCAGCGGTGATGTTGCAGATTTATCTGTAATTAAAGAATACGCATCTATTCCATCAAGAGAAGGCTTACTTACTATGCTTGCTGGTGGCATGATGCAATATGTTAAAGATTTAGCAATAAGTTTAAACTTATATGCAGAACAAATGGAAGGGAAGGAATAAAATATGGCTAAATTAAATAAGGAAGATTTTATAAGTGCTTTAAAAGAAATGACTATTCTTGAAGTTAAAGAATTAGTTGATGCAATGAAAGAAGAATTTGGTGTTGATCCAATGGCTGTTGCTGTTGCTGCTGCTCCAGCTGCTGCTGTTGATGAAGGACCATCTACTAAGACTGTTGTATTAAAATCAGCTGGTGGAAATAAAATTGCAGTTATTAAAATCATTAAAGAAATTACTGGCTTAGGATTAGTTGAAGCTAAAGCTGTTGCTGATAATGGCGGAAATATTAAAGAAAATATCCCATCTGATGAAGCAGAAGCAATTAAGACTCAATTAACTGAAGCTGGTGCTGAAGTAGAATTAGTTTAATTCGAAACTTAAGATATCAACAAAATGTTGATGTCTTTTTTTGTGGTGATTATAGTAAAATTGACTTTCTTTATATATTTTAATATAATTATTAAACAGGTGTGGATTATGAAAATAAATTTTAACAATATCAAGAGTAATATAAAAAGTCAAAGTATGTATGATTATTTAAAACAATATCATTGGGTTGAGATGGACAAAGTAGTAAATCAATATGCTCAAAGAGTACCTAGAGAAGAAATAGAATTCATACCATTTGAAAATATTGTTTTATATAGTGAATTTGCTACTGTTGCAGGGCCAGAAATAGTGGCGGATTTATTTCGATTTTTTTCTAATATAGATTTTGAAACAGTTACTTCGTGGGTTGACGATTTAAATGAACGTAGTTTGCTAATGCTAGATTATACTTTAAAAAACTTCCCATTTAACGATAGCATTGATATTGCAGATTGCACGTTAACTGATTTGCTAAAATCCATTGTTGGTTCGAAAGGCTTACCAGACAAAGTAGCAAAAAGAGAAAGGACAAAATATGAAAAAATTAAATAATGGTGGTTGGGGATTAGTTGAAATGCTTTTACTTAGTGCAGCTTTATTAATTGCTTTATTAGTAGCAGCATATTTTATTTATGTCCTATATAATAGTTTTTAATAATACAATCTTAGTATAATATTCCCAATTTTCAATAAAGAAAAATATCTTGAAAGATGTCTAAATAGTATACTAATTGATTTCAAAGATGATTATGAAATAATAGTAATTAATGATGGTAGTACAGTAATTGTTAAAGTATATTAATCCTAAAGTTAAAATTATTGGCTAAAAAATGAATTAGATTGCTAAAATAGATTTATTTTTTTGCTTGACAATCATATATTAATAGTGATATATTAATAGTGCGTTTAAAAACGGGTTCTACTTAGGTAGAACCTAGTTTAAAGAGAATTTTGATACACCAGGATGTGTGTTAATGGAAGGAGAGAAGAAATGCCTACAATTAATCAACTTGTTAAGAAAAATCGTAGCAAGAAAACTAAAAAGAGTAAAAGCCCAGTATTAAACGTTGGATACAATACTCTTGAAAAGAAACAAACTAATACAAAAAGTCCTCAAAAAAGAGGAGTTTGTACAAAAGTTGCTACAAGAACACCAAAGAAACCGAACTCAGCCTTAAGAAAATTTGCTCGTGTTAGACTTTCTAACGGAAAGGAAATCGATGCTTATATTCCAGGTGAAGGACATAACTTACAAGAACACAGTGTTGTTTTAGTAAGAGGTGGTCGTGTTAAAGACTTAATCGGTGTTCGTTATCACATTGTTCGTGGTACACTTGATACTCACGGCGTACAAGACAGAAAACAAGGACGTAGTAAATACGGAACTAAAAAAGATAAGAAAAATTAATAGATTAGGAGGAGAAAATTATGCGTAAAAGAAGAGCAGTTAAAAGAGATGTGCTTCCAGATCCTATATATAATTCCAAAGTTGTTACTAAGTTAGTTAACCAAATAATGACTGATGGTAAAAAAGGAACAGCTCAAAAAATTCTTTATGAAGCTTTTGAAATTGTTGAAAAACAAACTGGAAAACCAGCTCTTGAAGTATACAATGCTGCTTTAGAAAACATAAAGCCAGCATTAGAAGTTAAATCACGTCGTGTTGGAGGATCTAATTATCAAGTTCCTGTTGAAGTTAAAGATGACAGAGCTCAAACTTTAGCACTACGTTGGTTAGTTAACTATGCAAAATTAAGAAATGGAAAGGGTATGGCCATTAATTTAGCAAACGAAATCATGGATGCCGCAAATGGTACTGGTGGTTCTGTTAAGAAACGTGAAGACACTCACAGAATGGCTGAAGCAAATAAAGCATTTGCTCACTACAGATGGTGATTGTAAATGGCTAGAGACGTTGCATTAGACAAATTAAGAAATATCGGAATCATGGCTCACATCGATGCCGGAAAAACTACATTTACAGAAAGAGTTTTGTTTCATACAGGTATAACTCATAAAATTGGTGAAACTCATGATGGAGCTAGCCAAATGGACTGGATGGAACAAGAAAAAGAAAGAGGTATCACAATTACAAGTGCTGCAACTACTGCTCACTGGAAAGGATACCGTCTAAATATCATCGATACCCCAGGTCACGTAGACTTTACTGTTGAAGTTCAACGTTCCCTAAGAGTATTAGATGGTGCAATTTGCTTACTTGATGCAAATGCTGGGGTTGAACCTCAATCTGAAACGGTATGGCGTCAAGCAACTGAATACAAAGTTCCAAGAATGATTTTTGCCAATAAGATGGACAAAATTGGTGCTGACTTTGAATTTACATTAGGTACAATTAAATCAAGACTTGGTGTTAATTATGCTCCAATTCAATGGCCTATTGGTGCTGAATCAGAATTTAATGGAATCGTTGATTTGCTTACTCGTAAAGCATATCATTATGATGGTGAAGAACATGAAAATCCTACAGAAATCGAAATTCCTGAAGATTTAAAGGATATCGTTGAACAAAAGAGAACTGAACTTATTGAAAAAGCTGTAGAATTTGATGATTCTTTAATGGAAAAATATCTTGAAGGAGAAGAACTTGCTGTTGAAGATATCAAAGCTGCTATCCGTAAAGGAGTTCTAGCTGCTGAATTCTTCCCAGTTATGTGTGGTAGTGCTCTATCTAACATGGGTGTGAAACTTGCTTTAGATGCAGTACTTGACTACATGCCAGCTCCAACAGATGTTGCAGCTATCGAATGCGTTGATAAGAATGGTAATGACATTTTGCGTCATCCAAGTGATTCTGAACCATTCACTGCAATGGCTTTCAAAATTATGACTGACCCATATGTTGGTAGACTTGCATTCTTCCGTGTTTACTCAGGACATTTACAAAGCGGCTCATACGTTCTTTGTACAAATGCTGCTGGTAAACAAGAAAAAGAAAGAGTTGGACGTATCCTACAAATGCATGCCAATAACCGTAAAGAAATTACTGAAGTATATTGCGGTGAAATTGCTGCGGCTGTTGGACTTAAATCAACCACAACTGCTGATACATTATGTGATGAAAAAAACCCATGTATCATGAAAGGTATGGAATTCCCACTTCCAGTTATTGATGAAGCTATTGAACCAAAATCAAAAGCTGACCAAGAAAAGATGGGAATTGCTTTACAAAAACTTGCTGAAGAAGACCCAACATTTAAATATAAAACTGACCCTGAAACTGGTCAAACAGTTATCAGTGGTATGGGTGAATTACACCTAGAAGTTCAAGTTCGTCGTATGAAAGATGAATTTGGCGTTGATGCCAATATTGGACGTCCTCAAGTTGCTTACCGTGAAACAATCACTCAAACAGCTGAATGTGAAGGTAAGTATATTAAACAATCTGGTGGACGTGGACAATACGGACATGTTTGGGTTAAATTCGAACCAAATCCTGAAAAAGGGTATGAATTCGTTGATGCTATCGTTGGTGGTGTAGTTCCTCGTGAATATATTCCGGTAACTGATAAAGGATTACAAGAAGCTATGGCTGGTGGAATATTAGCAGGTTACCCAATGGTAGATATTAAAGCAACATTATTTGATGGATCATACCATGATGTCGACTCATCAGAAATGGCCTTCAAAATTGCTGCATCAATGGCTTTAAAAGAAGCTAAAAATAAATGTAAACCAGTTCTTCTAGAACCAATAATGAAGGTTGAAGTAGTTATTCCAGAAGAATATATGGGTAATGTTATGGGTGACCTAACTTCTCGTCGTGGTAAACCAATGGGTAATGAATCTCGTGGTAATGCCTTATCAATCAATGCTATGGTTCCACTTGCAGAAATGTTTGGTTACGCAACAACACTTCGTTCAAATACTCAAGGTCGTGGTAACTTCACAATGACACTTGATCACTATGAAGAAGTGCCAAAAGGAATTGCTGAAGAAATAATTAAGAAAAACAGCATTAATTAAGAATAATACTTGAAAAATATTCAAGCATTAGATAAAATATAATAGTAAAGAAAAAGGAGGAAATATTATATGGCAAGAGAAAAATTTGATCGTTCAAAAGAACACGTTAATATTGGTACCATCGGACACGTTGACCATGGTAAAACAACATTAACTGCTGCGATCACTAAATATTTTGGTACTTTCGTTGATTATGCTGATATCGACAAAGCTCCAGAAGAAAGAGAAAGAGGTATAACAATCAACACTGCGCATGTTGAATACGAAACTGAAAAACGTCACTATGCACACGTTGACTGTCCAGGACACGCCGATTATGTTAAAAACATGATTACTGGTGCTGCTCAAATGGACGGAGCAATCCTTGTTGTATCTGCTGCTGACGGTCCAATGCCACAAACTAGAGAACATATTCTATTATCTCGTCAAGTTGGTGTGCCTAAGATCGTAGTTTACATGAACAAATGTGACCAAGTTGATGACCCAGAACTACTTGATTTAGTAGAAATGGAAATCAGAGAATTACTTGGAGAATACGGATTTGATTCAGAATGCCCAATCATCCGTGGTAGTGCACTTAAAGCACTTGAAGGTGATGAAGCAGCTGCTCAAAGTATTCGTGATTTAATGGCTGCAGTTGATTCTTATATCGATGCTCCAGTTCGTGATACTGACAAACCATTCTTAATGAGTATTGAAGATGTATTCACAATTTCTGGACGTGGTACAGTTGTTACAGGACGTGTTGAACGTGGACAACTTAAACTTAACGACGAAGTTGAAATTGTTGGTTTAAAACCTACAAAGAAAACTGTTGTTACTGGTATTGAAATGTTTAGAAAATCTCTAGACTTTGCTCAAGCTGGAGACAATGCAGGATGCTTACTTCGTGGTATTGCTCGTGATGAAGTAGAACGTGGACAAGTTTTAGCTAAACCAGGAAGCGTTACACCTCATACAAAATTCAAAGCAAGTGTTTATGTCCTATCTAAAGAAGAAGGAGGACGTCATACACCATTCTTCTCAAATTATCGTCCACAATTCTATTTTAGAACTACAGACGTTACTGGTGTTATTGAATTACCAGAAGGAGTAGAAATGGTTATGCCTGGCGACAATGTTGACATGACTGTTGAATTAATCGCTCCAGTTGCTCTTGAAAACGGTACTAAATTCTCTATCCGTGAAGGTGGAAGAACTGTTGGTGCTGGTGTAGTATCTGAAATTATTAAATAATTAAAGATAAATACAAACTAAAACTATTGGTGATGAGCCAATAGTTTTTTTGTACACTAGGAAAGTGTCATGCTTTTTTCAAAAAATAGTGTACATGCACTTGCAAAAGGAATAAAACATTTAGATAAGTTAAACACTCTAAGTAATAGAAATAAATTGTTAGCCTGTATAAAAAGTATTTATAAAAATTGAAATTTTATGAATTAAAAAGAAAATCAAGATTAAATTCTATAATTTAATCTTGGTTTTCTAGTTATTAACATATTCTTTTACTTCAGTATTTTGATTATTTTTAATATTAATTAATTTTTCAAAGCCATCAAAAAATATTCTTATATCTATATTGTAAACAATACATATTCTGAATAAAGTATCTAAAGATACTCCAATTCCAGTTAATCCAGGACTTTCAACCTGAGAAATAAATCCTCTGCTCATATCTATTTTTTCTGCAAGAACTTCTTGACTATCGTTATGGTCCATTCTAATTTTTTTTATATTGTCCCCAATTAATCTATAAAATTTGTTGTAATCTATTTCTTCATACATAATGTTTTCACCTAATTAAATTGTATTAAAATAAATTTTTTATAACCGCTAGTTTATAACTAGCAAAAAACTTATTGACCAATCTATTTTTAAATGTAAAAAAGAGTAGCATATAAGAATAAATATGCTACTTAAGAATATTTTTTTAAAATTCTTTTTACAGAATCCAGATTAATATCAGTTTCTGATAAAGCCGGTAATTTATCAATTTGTTTTAATAAAAACTCTAATTTAATTTTAAGGCGATTATTATTATCAATTCTTTTTATAAGATATTCTACTTGTTTAATATTTTCAATTCCGTATGTATTTTTGATATATTGTAACAATAAATTTAAAATAGTTGTTCTATCACTTTTAGAAATACCAAACCATATAGAGCATTCCAATAAAGGATAAATAGCTATTCGTTGACTAATTTTATTTATAACCTCTCTATATTCGTAAAGATAGGATAAATAAAAGCATTATCTTCATAAAAAACGCCTTCAGGAAAACGTAACATTCAACAAGTTCATGTTTGTATAAATTATTCCAAACAACACCATTACAATCGTCAATCATTTCTTTATGATATCTCAAATCTATAAAGGAATTTCCAAAAGATCTGTTATCTCGCGATTTAAAAGGATCTATTATTGTTTGATGATTGGCACTTACAATTGCTGCATCGTAAAAAAGGGCTAAATGGACCAAAGAACTTATTGCATCATTGGGAATAAAATCATCGCTGTCTAAAAAATAAATATATTCTCCCTGAGATAAATCTAAGCCTACATTTCTAGCTCCTCCAGGAAATAATCGTTTTTTAGAATCAACGACTTTAATATTGTTATTCATTGAAAAGTAATAATCAATAATTGCTTGAGAATGATCAGTACTACAATCATTAATGACTATAATTTCAATATTAGGATAAATTTGATTAAGAGCAGAGTCTAAACAGGTCCTTAAATATTTTTCAGTATTGTATACTGGAATGATTATACTTACTAATGGGATACATTACTTATTTAATTCTCTAGCTAACAATCCACTTCTAAGTAGATGATTATAACTAGATTCATTTATAACTAAATCAAATTCTCCAATATACTCATATACATCTGGATTAAATCCTAATTTAAATCTATTTAATCCATAATATGGGCTATCTTTATCAAAATCTGCTGTGATACCATTTAAATCAGCATATTTGTATTGTCCCTTATAATGAGCAAGTATCGCAAAATATAAGAAATAATTTGCTGAATATCTTTTTAATTCTCTATCAAATCCACTTATTTGAATGGTTATTCTATTATCATATTTTATAACTATTGCTCCCGCTACATAGGTGTTTTGGTTTTCATTTAAATATCTAGAAGCCTCTGCAATATCGTTTTTATAAGAAAGTAGCGACTTATCAGAATTCATTTTCGCATTAATTATATTAGTATTATTTCTTTTAATCATTTTATCATTATAATTACTATTCTTATTAAGTTCATAGTTATAATAGTTTTGAGAATTAACCAAATAACTTTTATAGTCTACTCTTACTAAGAAGAAATCAACATCATTGGATTTTTCAAATACATTATATAAATCATTATAATAATAAGTATCTTTAGTAATGTTGTTTTTTAGAAATTCTGCTAAAATGTTTATTTTATCTTGATTGGCTTTTTCTAAAACTAGCCCTTTTCTTATTCCTTTTTTAATTTTATTTCTAGTATTTTTAGAAAATTTAGAAATATCCATTTCATCCAGATTAACTATAGCATTAATTCTTGGTAATAAGGATTCAAAATACATGTTGCTTTTAAGTTTCTTATAACCACATCTAGTTAAATTATTAATTACATTGTAATTAGCATTATATTCGAAGTTTAAAGTTTTTTTATTTAATTTACCAATTGCTATTTCCGGATTTATTTTTATAAAAGCAAAATTTTTAGCTTTATAATATTCTTTTATTAAATTAGTAAAAGTCTCAAGTATATAGGAGTTTGAATAATCTATTAAAAAGCCTCTCGGAGAGTAGCCATAATAAGTGTTACCAATTTTTTTATATAATATTAAAGCTGCTGCAATAATTTCCATGTTATCAACTAGACCAATGAATTCATAATCATATCCCTCTTCGGCTTTAAGCATAGCATAATTGATTGATTGATAATAACTACCTATTATATTATTTTGAGCAAATTCATTAAATTGCATCAAAGAAAGCTCTTTAATATACATAATTACACCTCCTTTATATAAGAAAACATTATACCATATTTGTGTGAATTTTACTACTAAATCGTTGACATCTTTTTAATATTCAGTATAATAATATTAGGTGATGTTATGGCAAAAACTCCATTTAAAAATAGTATTGAAAATGTTTATAACAGGATGATTATTTATTCTCTTATTACTTCTATATTATCGATAATTGTTGGTCTAGTTTTAATATTTTTACCAACAGTATCTAATAAAGTCGTAGGTATTATTGTTGGGGTAATAATTTTAATATTTGGTATAAATGCTGTTTATAAATATTTTCATCGAGATGGTGCAAAAATTTATTCCTTAAATATCGTCTTCGGAGTTCTTTATTCTATTTTAGGGGTAGTAATTATTCTTTATCCTTATAGTGTAATGGAATTTGTAACAGTTTGTTTAGGATTATTTATAATTATTAATGGCGCAACAAAAGTTAATTATGGACTTTGGTTAAAACGTGGAAATGAAGATTCTTGGTTAGTAACCCTTGTTACTGGAATATTCTTAGTAGTTTTGGGAATAATGGTTGTATTTAATCCATTCTCGGCATTTACTGTTACTCAAATTTCTGGAGCATTCTTAATAATTGTTGGAATTTTAAATGTATCTGATACTATTTTATTTAAAAAAAGAGCCAAAGAAATAATGGAAATATTTTGGTGATATTTACTGCCTAGTGCAGTTTTTTTCTTGATAAAATTAAAGACTTTGGTTATACTTATATTTGTAAGAAGGTGATAATAAATGTTAATAAAAGAAGTTCATGCTAGAGAAATTCTAGATAGTAGAGGAAATCCAACTGTTGAAGTTGATATGACTCTTGATAACAATATTACAAGGACTGCTAGTGTTCCTAGCGGAGCATCAACTGGTAGTAGAGAAGCCTTAGAATTAAGGGATAATGACCCTAAAAGATATAATGGCAAAGGGGTACTTAATGCTGTTAAAAATGTTAATGAAGTTATAAGACCAGCTCTTTTAGGTAAAAAAGTCGATCAAGCAACTATCGATAAAATTTTAATTGAACTTGATGGTACTGAAAATAAAAGTAATCTTGGAGCCAATGCCATGCTTGGTGTATCTCTTGCTTGTCTTAAGTGTCTTGCAGCTAGTGAAAATAAAGAGTTGTTTGAATACGTTTCTAGTAAGAGTGTATCTTTACCTATACCGATGATTAATATCATCAATGGTGGTAAACATGCTGTTAATAATATTGATATTCAAGAATTTATGATAGTGCCAGTTGTCAAAACTATGCATGAACGAATTCGGGCAGGTGCTGAAGTATTCCATGAGTTAAAAAAGCTTCTTGTTAAGAATAACTTTAGTGTTGGTGTTGGTGATGAAGGTGGCTTTGCTCCGAATTTAGAAAACAATGCTATGGCCTTAGAATTTATTGTTGAAGCCATCAAAAAAGCCGGATATAAACCAGGAGAAGATGTATTTATTGCTCTCGATGTTGCTGCTAGTGAAACCTATAATAAAGAAACCGGAACTTATAGCATTGATGGACGTAATCTAACAAGCAAAGAATTGATTGAATATTATCAAGAATTACTTAATCGTTATCCAATTCTTAGTATTGAAGATCCATTCTTTGAAGATGATTTTGAATCTCTAAAAGAATTTACATCATTAGTTGGAGATAAAATAATGATTGTTGGTGATGATTACTTTGTAACTAATGAAAAATACTTACAAAAAGGAATCGATATGAATGCTGGTAATGCCATTCTTTTGAAGGCTAATCAAATTGGTACAGTTACAGAAATGACTAAGACAATACTGCTAGCCAAGAAACATAATTATAAGACAATTATTTCTCATCGTAGTGGAGAAACGGAAGATACATTTATTGCTGATTTAGCAGTTGGCATGGCTATACCATTTATAAAAACCGGTTCTATGTGTCGTGGTGAAAGAATTGCTAAATACAACAGATTGTTAAGAATTGAAGAAAAATTAAAAAAATAACATATAATATAATTAGGTAAAACCTTATAAAGAGTGATGGAGGGACTGGCCTGATGAAGTCACAGCAACCTATTTAGTTAGGTGCTAAAGCCGTATGATAAGGAACTTTTATGCAAGTTTCTTAGACTTGCTTTTCTTTTGGTTTTATAAAAGAAAGGAAAATATTATGAAAATTTATTCTAATGAAATTGTATTTCGGGGACATCCAGACAAAGTATGTGACCAAATAAGTGATGCCCTGCTCGATGCTTATCTTGCAGATGACAAATATTCCAGGTGTGGTATCGAAGTAATGGGAGGTAAAGGACGCATTTTTGTAACTGGGGAAGTAACTAGTTCTTCTAATGTGGATATCTCTAAAGTTATCAACCGTGTATTAAAAGATATTGGTTATGTTTATAACTATGAAATAATTAACAACCTTGGGGTCCAAAGTCCAGATATTGCCCGCGGCACCAATAATTTAATCGGTGGTGCAGGTGATCAAGGAATGATGTTCGGTTATGCTTGTAATGATACTCCGGAATTATTACCAACTGCCATGGTGATTTTACAAAAATTTAGTATGTGGTATGATGAAGCCAGAAAAAGCTGTCCTTATCTTATGCCCGATGGTAAAGCCCAAATAACAGGACTTTATGATAATAAAAACAAATTACAAAAAATAAAATACTTTACTGTTTCCTATCAAAATGATGAAGAACATCGTGATATTACAGATAAACTTATTAAAGATGCTATTCAAAATATTTGTGCTGATTATAATATTGATATAGAAGAGTTTTTAATTAATCCGACAGGTAGGTTTCAAATCGGTGGATTTCAAGGTGATGCTGGTTTAACAGGCCGTAAGATAGTAGTTGATACATATCATTCATTTGCTCCCGTTGGTGGTGGAGCATTCAGTGGTAAAGACCCAAGCAAAGTAGATCGTTCTGCTGCATATAAAGCCAGAGAAATTGCCAAGAAGGTATTAAAAGAGCATAATTTAAATTGGTGTACTGTTCAAATAAGTTATGCTATTGGTATCGCCAAACCATTAGGAATATATATAAATAGCGATAAAGGAGAAATAACAGTTCCAGATAGTTTATATGAAGATTGTCAACCGCAAAATATTATAA
>CALVIU010000038.1 GCA_944331835.1 uncultured Bacilli bacterium
CCTTTCTTTATCTTTTGTTTGGCTATATTAATTATACACCTTTTTTACTTATCAGTCATTATGTTTAACACAACTTTTATCTAAAAAATCTTTAAAATTAGATTGGCACCATGGCACAAAATTGATACTAATTTTTTCTTTTCTTTTATTTTGCAACCCAATACTAATATCACGACTCAAATTAAAAACACATATGCCACTAACCCCATAATCGGTCAGTTGAATTTCTCCTTGCTCTTCTTTACAAATTTTATCATCTTCTATATGGCTTACAATTACATTAGTTCTAATTCCCGCCCATGACGACTTTATACTAGCATTAGTTTTTAATTGCACTAATGATGGATTAACATTTATGATATTATGATTAAATCTACGAGCAACATCATAGCCAAAACCGGTACTTCCTGTCTTAGGATAAGCAAGAGAGCCAGTAGCAATGATTACTCGATCAAATTCTTCTTCATAGTCTTGGGCTTTAACTAAAAATTTATTATCTTTAAATTTTATATCAGTTATATCATAATTACATCTTATAATAACTCCAAGTTCTAAAGCCTTTTTTATTAAAGCTGATTTAATGCTACTCGATTTTTCCGAGTAAGGATAAAAATAACCATTTTTTATGATTGGAATAATTCCTAAATCATTCCAAAAATCTTCTACTAGTTTTAAATTATTGAGGTTAATAATATTAGCAATATTTTCATAACTAGAGTGATACTTATTTATACTTTGATTTATATTCCAATAGTTGCATTTGCCACTTCCTGTTAAAAGCAATTTTTTTAAAGCATCACTATTCTTTTCAAGTATTACTACATGATTTTTATTATTGCTAGCCTTAATGGCTGCTGCAAAACCTGCAGGTCCACCGCCGATAATTGCTATATTCATTTTTTACCTCCTCGATATTTGATTAAAGAAATTAATCCTGTGGTAATTTCTAAAGCATTACCTATAATTCCAACATAGGCACCGACTTCATAATTATAATATATCCAAATAATTGCTGCAACTATATAGATAATTCTGGCAACATTAAGATTATTTTGCCAAAATGCATAAGTATATAAAACAGTTATAATTATAGGTAGTAAACTTATAAGGCCATCATAAGTAATTATACCGAATAATAAAACCAATGCTATAAATACAAATAATATCCATTTGGAAATTTTAATATTTAATAAGGTATAAAAATAATAAACTAAAAGTCTTAAAAATGACAGAAAATTCATACTAGCAGCACTAAAAGCCCCAAGTAGTAAATATTCTATTCCATAAATTCCATTAGCAATAACTTGCATGAGTAATATATTTTTCTTATTCTTAAGTAAAATGCTTATAACCCAAAAAAGAATGGCAAATAAGGCAAGAACTTGTGCTAATATAACCAAGTTATCACCTCTTTAAGAAATCATTTTCATCTAAAGCAATGGCAAATGATAAATAACGATCCCAAATATTGTGTTCCAATTTTTTTACATCTGAAAGTTTACTAAAATTATGTAAAAATGCTTTAAGTTTTAAAATTTTATCTTTTTCAATACTTCCCTTAGTAGTAAGTTTATAAGCTAGTTCTTGTAATAAAGATGTTTTAAAATAGATATAGCCTAAAATAATTAAATAAAATTGATTACAAAATAGCAAGGCTAAAAGAAAGCCTATTATAGGTAAGTTAGCTTTAGTTGCTAAACCTAAATTAGTAACATCTTTTAAGATACATGATTTAAATTCTCTTTTGTTTATTTTAGAGTTTAAAGTTTTAATAACATACTTTTCTGATTCCATTACCAAAAACAAACTTTCATTTACATTCTTAATTACATATTTATCCTTATCTTTTTTTATTATTCCTCTTTCAATTAATTCAAAAAGTAAAGCATCATAATCCCTATCTACTTCAATTATACCATCTAGCAAATATGCCGCAATGGCAGCATTATAATTTGGTAGTTCTCTTTGATAGATTATATCTTCATTATTAATCCTTTTATTATTTTTCCATCTTCTGGCATTAAGATAAAATATAAAGATATACAATGGTAATATAAAGAAATTCAAATAAAGTATAGATATAAATACCGAAGTAATATAATCCAATAAAAAACTTTTGCATACAGTTTCTCCACCAATCTCTAAATAAACACTAGCAAAGCCACAAGTTAAGCCATCTTGCACAATTACATCATAAACAAACCAACCTGCTAAAAAAAGACTTAAAAATATACTTATTATAAATAATATAACTGCTAAACGATTAATTCTTTTCATATTCACCTCGTATTATCTTAATAGCATCGGGAATATATTTTATTGTATCACTTGCAATCATGGCAATATCGGTATATTTTTTAGTGGCTAAAGATCCCGCTAAACCTGCTAAGTAAGCTCCTGCTGCAACACTAAGGACATTATATTCATTGTAACCTAAAAATCCTGCAAGTATTCCTGATAAAACATCTCCCGAACCAGCCGTCGCCATACCTGGAGAACCAACATCAACTAAGTAAGTAATATTGCCATCAGTTACAATAGTTTCATGCCCTTTTAAAAGGAGGATTACACCATACTTTTTAGCAAACTCTAAAGCATACTCTTTTCTATTTTCCTTAATGTCAGTAACATCTTTATTAATAAGACGAGAAAATTCTTTTAAATGGGGAGTTAAAACGATTTTAGCCTGAGTAGCATTTAATAACTCTAAATTACTAGCTAAAATATTTAAGCCATCTGCATCAATTATGAGCACTCCAGTAAAATTATCTAAGATATATTTCAAATACTCTTCATTTTCGTTGCTAACTCCCCAGCCCATACCAACTGCTAATACATCGATATTTTTAATTGCGTCATTAATATTACTATCTATTGGAAACAGTGTTTGTTCTACTAAATAAGGAGCCACAAATGAAACAATATCTTTAGGAACTATCACCCGTGTTAATCCAGCACCACTACGCATTGCTGCTAAACTCATACTGGCAAGTTTAATCGCTCCGCTAAAGTTTACACATCCTCCCATAATACCTACAACACCAAAATCATATTTATTAGCATTCTCATCACGATATTTAAATAAATCTTTAATCAAGTTTGCATCGATTTTCATATTACCAACTGCCTTTATCAAAAATATATCATATTTAAAAGAAAAATAAAAGACTAGTCAAAGTCTTTTATTCGATAGTTTCCATCTTTAAGAAATTAGTTATTCTTTCATTATTTACACCAGGGGATCCTCCAGTAACAATAATGCGATCATTAGATTTTAAATCAAAATATTTAGTTGTCTTATCCATTACTAATTGAACTAATTCGTCAGTATCATTCATTAAAGGAACAATACAAGTATATATACCATAGTTAAGTGCTAACATACGAGCTGTTTTTTCAGTAGTACAATTAGCAAGTATTGGTGCATTTGGTCTAAAATTACTAATCATTCTAGCACTATAACCACTGATAGATTCTACAGCAATAGCCTTAACATCAACAGACTTAGTTAAATCAACAGCAGCTTTAGCAATGCATTCAGTTCTACCAATTTTACCATTGTAACTAAAATGTTTAGCACTGTGATCTTCAGCATCACTAGCAATACTAGCCATGTAACTTACTGCCTCAACTGGATAAGCTCCAACTGTTGTTTCACCACTTAGCATAATAGCATCTGTTCCATCTAAAACAGCATTAGCAACATCAGTAACTTCCGCTCTGGTAGGACGACTATTTTTCTTCATGCTTTCAAGCATTTCGGTAGCAACGATACAAACTTTACCATATTCTCTAGCTTTCTGAATAATTCTTTTTTGATAAACCGGAAGTAAAGATATAGGAACTTCTTCACCCAAATCTCCACGAGCAACCATTACTCCATCACTTACACTTAAAATTTCATCTAAGTTATCAATACCAGTTTTACTTTCAATCTTAGAAATTATTTTGATGTTACCATTTTCACTTTCAATAATCTTACGAGCTGCTAAAACATCTTCTTTACTTGAAACAAATGATAAAGCTAAAAAGTCACCATCATTTCTAACTGCATAACGAATATCTTCTTCATCATCTTCACTGATGAAAGGAATATTTAGTTTAACTCCTGGAGCAAATAAACTTTTTTTGCTACCAAGAACACCACCATTTATTACTTTACATGTAACACTGTCGGCATCTTTTTCAATTACTTCGATTTTCATTAATCCATTTTCTAATTGAACAACATTACCAATGTTAAGAGAATCAATTGCCTCAGGATGGTTTACACTAAATTCTTCGCTATTACCAACTATTTTTTCTTTAACAATTTTAATGGTTTTACCAGGGATAAGTTCAATACCACCTTCAACTACTTCACCATTTCGAAATTCTGGACCTTTAGTGTCAAACAAAAGACCAACATTCATATGCTTTTCAGCATTTGCTTTTTTTACTAAGTCAATTACAGTTTGTCTTTCTTCTAAAGTAGCATGAGAAAAATTTACTCTTGCCACATTCATACCAGCATCAACCATTTTAGAAAAAGCTTCATATGAATTACTTGCTGGACCGATGCTACAAACTATTTTTGTTTTTTTCATAATTTCCACTCCTTCTCAACAGAATTCAATTTTACTACAAATATAAGTTAATGTCAAAAAATAAGCATTAATTTTTTTATTAATGCTTATAAAATGGGTAAAAAGCTGTTAATACTTCCTCCAATTAAATCATAGCAGAATTTGCCAATAAAAAAAAGCAATTGTTACTTGCCCCCGATAAGTAACAATTCTTTTTTAATAAAATCTATCTCATTTTGATAATTTTCATAAGAAGAATTTTCTGTAAACTCTTGACTTTTAATTTCTGTACCAAAGGAATCATATATAAATACTTTTAATAGTTGTTGATTTAAATAATAATTAATTAAAATTATATTATTAGAATTTTCTTCTTTGAAACTTAAAAAATTAATGTTAGGATAATATTCAATTGTTTTATTATCTATAATTTTAACAAAGTTATCTTTATTATCATTATAATTATATCCATTTTTAACTAAGGATGTAATATCTATATCATCAGCTTTTTTATACAATTTTTGATAATTAGCAATTGGTTTGCTTTTTAAATATATTAAAGAGTCGCTCTTAAAATTTTCTTCTACCCTCAGTTTATAATCATAAGAGTGCTCTACATTATCTTTAATATAAGATATTTTTAAGTATAAATTATCTAAATTAGCATCGAAATCATCAAAATATTCATTGTAACCGTACTTTTCAGAAATTATTATATTTTCATTATACATTTGCTCAAATATAATTCTTTCTTCATCATTAGTATTCTTTTTATATAATTTAATATTATAAGTGGTATTAGAATCAGTATCACCAATATTAGATATAAGCGTTCCAAATTGAAAATAATTTCTAATTTTAGATTTAACAATTAAGGAATTATTGAGAGTAAATTCATCAGAATCTAAATAGACATTGTAAACTACAAATGCATTTCGATTTAAAACAATAACTAATGTAGCAATTATTCCTAAAAATATTAAAATGATTATACTAATAAAAATTAAATTCCGCCGATTGGTTTTTTTCTTTTCAACTTCTATAATATTTTCAACTTTTAAATTTTTATCTAAATCTATTATCGTTTTTATATCGATATCTAATATCTTGCATAATTTAAAAATTACAGATATGTCTGGAAAAGCTTTGCCATTTTCCCAATTGCTTATAGCCTGTCTTGTTACAAATAATTTTTTGGCCAAAGTATTTTGGCTTATTTTTTTCTTTTTTCTTGCCTCAATTATAATATTACCAATATTTTCATTATAGTTCATAATACATCCCTGCTTTGTTTCATATTATAACATATTTTGAACAAAATTAAATTCCTATCAAACTTTTTAATGATTATTTTGGCTAATATTTAAAATAATACCAATACTAATCATTGAAACTAAAAGACTTGATCCTCCATAGGACATAAATGGAAGAGTTACACCAGTTACTGGGATAAGGCCAATAACTACGGCGATATTAAGTAATGATTGAATAATGATACCAAAGCCTAGACCAAAGGCTAAATATTTTTTAAATAAATCATTTTGTCTTAAAGCAATACGAATTATACGATAAAATATAAAGAATAGAAAACTAGAAACAATTAAAATTCCTAAAAAACCAAATTCTTCAGAGATAATTGAAAATATAAAATCTGTTTGAGGTTCTGGTAAATAAAATTGTTTTTGGCGACTTTCTAAAAAACCTTGACCGAGTAATCCACCTGGGCCAATAGCATAAAGCGACTGAATAATTTGGTAACCGGAACCTAAAGGGTCTACCCAAGGATTTAAAAATGATACAATTCTCTCCATTCGATATGGAGCAACAATGATAAGGCCTACTATACCAAGTAGTCCTACAAGGCTAATTTTAACAAAGAAAGATATTTTCACGCCAGAAATAAAAATCATAACAACTAATGTTAATACAATAACCATAGCGGTTCCAAAGTCAGGTTCAAGCATAATAAGAACAAAAAACACACCAATAACAAGAAGTATCGGTAAAACTCCTTTTTTGATGTCCTTTATAATTCGCTGATTGCTAGCTAAATATTTAGCAACATAAATGATAAGACCTAGTTTAGCAAATTCACTAGGTTGAATTCCCAGTCCTCCAATGCCAAACCAACTTCTACTACCATTACGAATACTACCTATTCCTGGTATTAATACAAGGGCTAAAAGAATAAAACAAATAAGTAAAATTAAATTAGCTCTTTTATGTAATATATCGATATTTATTTTAGAAATAACAAATATTAAGAATAAGCCTATTATAAAAAAAGCACTCTGCGCTTTAACATATTTAAATGGATCATCATATTTATATTCTGCCCAAATAGAACTAGCTGAATATATCATAACTATTCCAAATATTGCAATTATAATAACTGCAATAAGTAATAATTTATCATACTTTTTTTTCATATGGATCCCCTATTAATTATTATTAAAAAGAAGCAAAAAAAATACGTATGAAACGTATTTTATAACCAAACACCATATGTTATTGCGGCCATAGCAAGAA
Source organism: uncultured Bacilli bacterium (assembly GCA_944331835.1). Lineage (GTDB taxonomy): Bacteria > Bacillota_I > Bacilli_A > RF39 > UBA660 > Onthocola_B. The sequence continues at coordinate 7,095 of CALVIU010000038.1, forward strand.
TAAAACCTACTACCCAAAACATCTTAATAATATCAGTTTCAGCCCAACCCAGTTCTTCAAAATGGTGATGTAATGGGGCTTTTAAAAATATTTTTTTATTAAATTGTCTAATCGATATTATTTGAATTAAACTGCTCAATGTTTCAATGACAAATACACCACCGATTAAAATAAGGGATAATTCGTGCCTTGATACAACAGCCACACTGGCAAGAGCTCCCCCTAGTGCTAGAGAACCTAAATCTCCCATAAATATACGTGCTGGATGAGTATTGAAGACCATAAAACCAATTAATGAACCTGTCAAAAGAAAACAAAATATTGCTACTTCTTGATATCCTTCTAGCCAACCGGCATTCCAAGTTATAATACCATAAGCAAAAAATGCTATAGCTGATAGCCCAGCAGCTAAACCATCTAACCCATCAGTTATATTGACGGCATTCGTAGTACCAACAAGCAAGAATAAAATAAATAATCCAAACATCCATCCAAGTGGAATATATATATTTAGGAAAGATAAACTAAGAGTTGGTTCTCCACCACCTTTCATAAATAAATAAAAGAAGACTAAAGCTATGACCATTTGAATTAAAAATTTAGTTACTAAACTTATACCATTATTATTATGATATTTTATTTTTAAAAAATCATCAACAAAGCCTAAAAGAGCATAAGCTAAAAAAACAAAAACGACAATTATCAAATTATAACTTATCTCAATACTGCCTTTTAAATAAAGGAGAATTAGTGACACTATAACAGGAACAATAAATATGACTCCTCCCATAGTTGGAGTTCCTTCTTTTTTCAAGTGCCTTTTGGAAATAAGTTTACTTACAGATTGTCCAAAATGTAATTTTCTAAACAAAGGAATAACAAATAAACCAGTTATTAACGATAATACAAACCCTAGCATCAAAGCCATGGCTGCTTTGGCGAGAATTAACATAAAAGCCACCTCTTCTTAAATATTATACTATACTTTTATTTTGCTTATTAATTTTTAAATTAAATTTTGACATTATTTTACATTAATTAAGCATCAAAACTACTGTTCCACCTTCTTTAGCATACATACCACCATTTGGAGTTTGATAGACAACTTCTTCACCATTACCACTATACTCAATATTAAATCCTTTTAAAGCTGCAGTGGCTTCATCTAAAGTCATACCAGTTACATCTGGAACTGTTACATATTTTGTATCTAACCAAGTATATTCTTTAGGAATACCTTCGGTATCTGCTTTAATATCTAAAATATCGATGGCACTTAGGAAAATATTACGAGCAATTGGAGCTGCAACTGTACCACCATATTGTACGACATTTTTAGCATTTTGGACTGCCACATAAACAACAATTTCTGGGTCATCTGCTGGCATAAAGCCTATAAATGATAAAATATACTTTGAATCGGAATATACACCATTTTCAACAGTTTGGGCAGTACCAGTTTTACCGCCGATACGATAGTTTTCGATATATGCATTATGTCCACTACCTTTAGCAACAACACTTTCTAAAGCATATCTTACTATTTCTGAAGTTTCTTCACTTATTACTTTTCCAACCTCAGTTGGATTGATACTTTTAACAATGGTATCAGTTTCTGATTCTAAAAAGTTCTTAACAATATAAGGAGTGTATAATGTACCACCATTTACAACCGCACTTACTGCTCTAGCTTGCTGAATTGGAGTAACACTAATACCTTGCCCGAAGGCAGTTGTTGCTAATTCAACATTTCCCATTGCATCGACATCAAATAAAATACCAGATCCTTCTCCATTTAAATCGATACCTGTTTTTTCTCCAAAACCATAATTATCAATATATTCCATTAAAGTTTCTTTCCCAAGTTTAAGTCCTAAATTAACGAACCCTGGATTGCTTTGTGTCGACACAGCAACATTTTAGAGCCGAAGTTTGCCTTGCACAAGCAAGGTTTTTAGCACTCAAACTTTTGAGTTGGTTATTTTCGTTCATATCTAAATCTATATCAATATCTGGTGTATTAAAATCGTAATAGATTTTTAATTTAATGTGTTTGCGATCACCATTAACTTTTTCAACTTCTACTTTATCAACTAATAGATTTACTAGATATGCCAAGTTTTCTTTTATATCTAATTTCGAGTTTAAACTATTTTCAATAACTTCTAATTTTTTCTTTAATCTTTCTTCTTCTAAATTATTTTGTGATGTTTCGTTTAACCTTTTTTGTAAATTAAATAAATCAACATTTAACTTGTCATTTCTGTTTTTAAATTCATAGTCATCTATAATACCTTTAATGCTTAAATCTAGTAATTTGTCTTTTTGCTTTTCAATAACAATTATCTGTTTATTTATTTCTTCTATATCTAAATCTGATGTATGATTTTCTATAATATTTTTATATTCTTTCAAAACTAATAAAACATATTGCTTTTTATTTTTTATGAAGTCAGAAAATAAATCGATAAATATTTTATCTAAATATGATTCTTTTATATTAGGTGATGCACATTTAGAAACACCAGAAACTTTATAAGTTCTACAAGCCCATACTGGATTATTGGCTCTGTTAGATCCACCATTTCTAATAAAAACAGCACCACAGTCCTTGCAATATAATTTACAAGAATACTTATATTTTTTAATATGTTCTTCTGTATTTAATATATGCCTAGATGGTAATTTTTTTCTTTTTTCATGTAGTAGATTGGCTTTTTCCCATAATTCTTCTGATACTATCGCTGGAATACGATCGTCTTTATAAATAATTTGTTTTTCTTTAGGTACTTTTCTTTTCTTATGAGTTTTGTAATCTTCAACTTCGGTAAGTTTAGCAGTATAATAACCTTTATATCTAGGGTTGGTTAAAAATTTTGCTAATGTTGTTTGCGAGTATGGTTCACCTTTAGAGTTTAAATATCCCATTTTTGCTAATTCTAATCCGATTTTCTTAAGTCCCATATTACCACTAGCATAGGTGGTAAATAAATATTCAATAATTGGGGCTTCTTTAGGATTTATTTCGTATCTACCATTTTTCTTAAAATAACCCGTTAGATTACCACCGATAAGTTTACCATCTTTGATCATTCTATTTATACCGAATTTAACTCTTTCTGATAGTTTTCGTACCTCATCTTGAGCAAGACTTGACATAATAGTAAGCCTAAATTCTGAATCCTCTTGAATAGTATTTAAGTTATCTGATAAAAAATAAACAATTACACCATTTTTTAATAAGTATTCAGTATATTTAATACTATCAACAGTGTTTCTTGAAAATCTGGATATTTCTTTTGTAAGTATTAAATCAACTTTTCCATTGGTAGCATCTTCTATCATTTTTAAAAAAGAATCACGATTTTTTACTGCAGTACCAGAAATACCCTCATCAATATATCCACGAGTTAATGTCCAGTTTTTATTTTCTACAATCATTTCTTCAAAATACTTTTGCTGGTTTTCTAATGAATTTAACTGATCATCTTTATCAGTAGATACACGAGCATAATACCCAACTCTTAAATTCATATCATAAATTGTTTTTCCTTTTCGCAAGTCTTCTCTTGCTTTTTTAATATCCATAAAAATATCACTCCTTAACTGTGTTCCCTAAAACTCAAGACTAGTTAGGTTGCTTGAATGGTACCTCCATTATTAGAGTTTGTCAAATCATCTTGATATTCTTTTTTTATCTTTGTAAGCCTTGCTATAAGGGATTGTTCCATAGTTTTAAATGTTTTTAAATCTATAACATTATCATCATACAATTCTTTATTTACAATTAGTCTAAACTCTAATAACTTATATTCAAATGGCAAATGTTTTGTACTGAATTTAACTTCTATATCGTTATTTTCATACATTATGGATTCCTCCAAGTTCTTTAAATTTTATGAAACTCAAATTAAAAAAGAACTTATGACTAAATTTAGACATTATCTTTATGTCCTTTCTCTAAAGTTAAGTCATGTTCTAAAGGATTCTTCAAATGTATTTCAATAGTAGACTTACCATTATTACCAGTATCTATTTCTACATGATATACTTCTTTATTAACTTTTCCTTTTATAAAAGTTGTTTCTTTTGTAGAAAGTGGCTCACTAACTTCAAAACTAGCATAGGTACGGTTATTATTTTCTTTATATTCAAAAATATTGATTTTTTCTTTTAATAAGTCTTGTACTACTTGAACAATATTTTCTAGTTTTTTTATTTCTTCTTCTTTAAACTTATCGTAAGAAGATAATTCTTCTTTATATAAGTCTTTATTGCTTTTATTTCGTAAAAGCCTATCGTATTTAGTTTGAATATTCTCAACAGTAAAATAAGTATAACTCAAATCTTTAAGTGGTGTTACATTTCGTTTTAACTCACCACTAGAGTAACAAGATAACTTTTTATATATTACGGTATCTCTGAAAATCGGATAACCAATATTAGGAAATATAATAGTTTTATAATGAAGATTTTTTACTTCATCTGGTGTAAGTAGATCACGAGCAATTAAAGATGTAGATTTATTACCATTGTAATTCATTAAACTAATTGACTGACTTATTGAATTGGATTCTATTGTTTTTTTACCTAATCTTTTACTAATTGCTTCAGCAGTATCCATCGTATTTGTTTTTAGATAAGCAAGTCCAGAGTTATCAAGAATAATTTGGGCTACTTCTTTACCGTAGACATTATCCAACTGGCTTAAACTTTGAATAAATAAGTGATACCTTAAGCCACGAGATCTCGCAACTGATATTATAGATTCAATACTTGGCTCAATTAATGGTGGACAATTAGAAAATTCATCACATATCCAGTCAATTTCAATAGGTACTTTTTTATTCTCATTAGAGTTAGCAAGTTTTACAAGTTCTTTATATAAAAGACCTAAAATTATAGTAACTAGTGAATAGTATATTTTATCTTCATCTGGAACTATAACAAATAGGGCTGATTTTTCTTTACCCAATATATCAAAATCAAAATCTGATTTACTAATTACATTAGCAACATTAATATCATCAAATATTGCCATTTTCTCTGAAAACACACTTGTAATAGATTTATAAGTATTTTCGCTTGATGATAAAATAGGAATCAAACTATCTTTAGATTTAGCACCATAAGGCTTTTGCTCAATATAATATTTAAACTTTTTAGAGTTTTTTTCTTCCATAGTAGAGTTTTGAAATTTACGAATAGAAGTCATAGTAATTTGTTCTCTTTTTACTTTACCATCTTTATATTCTTCTAAAAAGAATCCTATTAAACCCTCAAGAAGATTTTTAGCACTATTATTCCAAAATGGATCTTTGCCTTGTGATTTATCATAAGTAATCATTGATGCTATGGAAATAATTAATCTATTTGTTTCAGCATAACTAGAAATTGATTTATTTAGATAATCTAATTTTTCTTCTTTATTTTCTGTACTATTGGCTTTTTTTTCATATTCAATGTACTTTTCATACTCGCAAATAATTGGTTCTAATATATTGATATGATTAGATAATTCTGGGTGTCTAAAATCTATTGTTAAAATTTTATAGCCTTTATCGTGTAACATTTTAGAAGTAGCATGATAAATTTCGCCTTTAGGATCAGTTACAAAGACACTTCTAGGCTTTTTAGCATTAGCAATAAAACTAATCATCGGAATAACACAAGTAACACTTTTACCAGATCCACTAGATCCTAAATAAACATAATGGGGAGTTTCTTTATCAAACCATACATGAGTAACATTTTTATCATAATAAACAGGAAAACCGACTTCATTTATATTAGAAATTTTTTCTTTAGTAAAATTTTTATTAATTTCTGCTTCGGTAGAAAACCTTGCTGATCCATATTCATTATTACTTTTGATTTTATGTTTTGAAATAATTGGCTCAACATAAATAAAACCAACAATAAATAAAATCAATATTAACAATAAAAAAATGAGAGATAAACTCATAGTCTATCCCTCACTAAT
>CALVIU010000039.1 GCA_944331835.1 uncultured Bacilli bacterium
GATGATATAACTGGTGAAACTTATAATATTAAATAGTCAACTAAATTGTTGGCTTTTTTCTTTAAATGTTATATAATAAATTCTCAAGCGAGGATGAATTATAATGTTAGAAAGTTTAGTTATTGATAAAATCATATATATTTTTGCTAATAATATTTCTATTGAAAATATTTCATCTATGACCATAGTCGATAATAGACAAATAAAAAAACAAGCCCCAATTACAGTAATTGAGAGAAAATTAAAGTGTCAAATAAATACTCTTGTTTTACAATATGGAATAGTTGAAACTCTAAAAAAATTGATATTATTTAGTCAAAGTTTAGAAATGTTAGCCCACGATAAAAATGCAACTTTATTATCCATTGGTTCCAAAACACTTTATGACCGAATTTTAGGATATTATTCTCCAATTGTCTATGCTAGGTTAGTAAAATGGTTTCCAAAATTATCCCAAGGAAAAATAACTGCAGAAGAAATAATTGCTGATATAAAAGTCATTCCTTTTAATGAAGAATTTTTACTTGGAGTTGCTGATCCAGAAATCGGACAAATAAACTTATTTGGAGATATCATGGATGAATCCCCAAATGATTTAGCTATAGCCTTAAATAACAAAAATAAAGTAAAAAATTCTGCCATAAAAGCGATTAAAAATGCCTTTGATAAAAACGAAATTAATAATCTGTGTTTAAATTTGTCTGATATTTTAAACAGTGACGAAAGCTTGGAAACGGTCATTTTCTTACGCTGCTTTTTGAAAGAAATGTTGGAGATCATTAAAGAAAATCCTAAAAGAGGAAAAGGTAACGCTCGTCAGCTAAAAATAGGGCAATTTTAACGTAAATACGCGATAAAATGTTGATTTTATCGTATTTTTATTGTTATAATGGACTAGGTGAATAAAAGATATGGCAAAATATGATGAAACATCGATAAAAATTTTAGAAGGTCTTGAAGCAGTGCGTAAAAGACCTGGTATGTATATAGGCTCTACTGATAAGAGAGGACTTCATCATCTTGTTTGGGAAATCGTCGATAATTCTATTGATGAAGTTATCAATGGCTATGGTAATTATATTAAAGTTATAATCAATAAGGATGGCAGTATTACTGTTGCTGATAATGGCCGTGGTGTTCCCATTGGGATGCATGAGTCTGGCAAAAGTACACCAGAAGTTATTTATACTATTTTACATGCTGGTGGTAAATTTAGTGAGGCAGGATACAAAGTAAGCGGAGGACTTCATGGTGTTGGAGCAAGTGTTGTAAATGCTCTAAGTAAAGAAATGCAAGTTGTAATCTATCGTGATGGCCTTATTTCAACAATAGAATTTGAAAACGGAGGGCATGTAAAGACTCCTCTTAAAACTGTTGGAAAAAGCACTAAAACAGGAACCATAGTTAAATTTTTACCAGACCCAGAGATTTTTAAAAACTGTCAATTTTCATATACGACAATTGTTGAAAGGATGCAAGAAAGTGCTTTTCTTTTAAGCGGACTTACTATTGAAGTAATCGATGAAGAAGATAAAAAGCAGGCTAAATTTCATTATGAAAATGGGTTAATTAGTTTTGTCGAATACATGAATGAAGGCAAAAATACCTTACATAAAGTAATAAACTATAGTAATACTAAGGGTAAAATTGAAGTTGATGTTGCTATGCAATATACAGATACTTATAATGAAAATATTTTATCATTCGTTAATAATGTTAAAACAACTGATGGGGGAACTCATGAAGTTGGTTTTAAAACAGGTATTACCAAAGCCTTCAACGATTATGCTAAAAATAATAATATCTTTAAGGCTAAAGATGGCACTCTTGATGGTGCGGATGTTCGCGAGGGATTATCAGCAGTTATTAGTTTAAAAATACCTGAAGAGTTGTTGCAATTTGAAGGCCAAACTAAAGGTAAACTTGGAACTCCAGAAGCAAGAAGTGTAACAGAAAGTATAACTTATGAGGCTTTAAAATTTTATTTGGAAGAAAATAAGGAAGTGGCTCTAGCCATTTTAGATAAAGCTATTAAAAGTAAAGTTGCTCGTGAAGCTGCCCGTAAAGCTCGTGAAGAAGCCCGAAATGGTAAATCTAAAAACAAACAAGAAAGAAATTTATCTAGTAAATTAGCTCCAGCTGGTAGTAAAAATCCAAAGGTTAATGAACTATTTTTAGTCGAAGGGGATTCAGCAGGTGGGTCTGCTAAAGGGGGAAGAGATCGTAAATTCCAAGCAATTCTTCCACTTCGTGGTAAAGTAATAAATAGTGAAAAGACTAATGTTGAAGAGCTCATGAAAAATGAAGAAATTAATACTCTTATTTATACAATTGGGGCAGGTGTAGGCCAAGATTTTGATGTTGCTGATTCTAATTACGATAAAGTAATTATCATGACCGATGCCGATGTCGATGGGGCTCATATTCAAATATTATTGCTTACATTTTTTTATCGTTATATGCGCGGCTTAATTGAAGCCGGCAAACTTTATATTGCTATGCCGCCATTATATAAATTAGATTATGGTAAAAAAAGGTATTATGCTTATAGCGATGAAGAATTAGATGAAATAAAAAGAGAAAATACTGGTAAATATTCTATTCAACGATATAAAGGATTAGGGGAAATGAATCCTGATCAACTTTGGGATACGACGATGAATCCTGATACTCGGAGTTTAATACGTGTAAACATTACTGATGCGGCTTTAGCGGAAAAACGTGTCAATGTTTTAATGGGAGATAAAGTTGAACCACGTAAGGAATGGATTAATGAAAATGTCGTATTTACCATGGAAGATAATTACAGGGCGGTGTAATAAATGGAAAATGTAATAAAAAGAATTGAAGATTACTCTCTAGAAGAAATAATGGGAGACCGTTTTGCTAAATATGCTAAAGAAATAATTCAAGACAGAGCAATTCCTGATGTTAGGGATGGTCTTAAACCTGTACAAAGAAGAATTTTATATGCTATGTTTAAAAATGGTAATACTTGGGATAAAGGTTATTTAAAATGTGCAACCACTGTTGGGGATGTTTTAGGTAAATACCATCCTCATGGAGATTCATCAGTATATGATGCAATGGTTAGAATGTCACAGTGGTGGAAACAAAATCACATTTTAATCGATATCCATGGTAATAATGGTTCAATGGATGGCGATCCAGCCGCTGCTTACCGTTATACTGAAGCAAGACTTGCCAAAATAAGTGGGGAATTACTGCGTGATTTGGATAAAGATACTGTTAGTTGGTCACCGAATTTTGATGACAGATTACTTGAACCAACAGTTTTGCCAGCCAAGTTTCCTAATTTGCTTGTCAATGGAACTAACGGTATTTCGGCAGGATATGCCACAAATATTCCTCCTCATAACTTAGGAGAAATAATTGATGCAACGATTAAAAGAATCGATTCTCCAAATTGCTATTTAGATACTATTTTAGAAATAGTTAAAGGCCCAGATTTCCCAACCGGAGGTATTGCCCAAGGTAAGCAAGGAATAATTGATGCTTTTAAAACTGGACGAGGCAGAGTAATCGTTCAAAGTAAATATGAATTTAAAAAAGAAAAAGGTAAAGAACAAATAATTATTAGTGAAATACCATTTGATGTTAACAAACAAAATTTAGTTGCTAAAATTGAAGGTATCCGTATCGATAAGAAAATTGAAGGTATTTCTGAAGTTCGTGATGAAACCGATAGAGAAGGTTTAAGAATAGTAATTGATTTAAAAAGTGGAGCCAATAAAGATTTAATTTTGATGTATCTACTTAAAAATACAGATTTACAGATTTCTTATAATTACAATATGGTAGCAATTGTCAATAGAACTCCTAAAACTTTGGGTATTTTAGAAATATTAGATGCTTATATTGCTCATCAAAGAGAAGTAATTACTAAAAGAACAGAATTTGATTTAGCATATTATCAAAAAAATTACCATATTGTAACAGGTTTAATTAAAGCAATTTCCATACTTGATGAAGTTATTAAGACAATTCGGGCTAGTAAAAATAAAGGAGATGCTAAAAATAACTTAGTAGAAAAATATGGTTTTACCGAAGAACAAGCCGAAGCAATAGTAACATTACAACTTTATCGTTTAACTAATACAGATATTGTAACTCTTGAAGAAGAATGTGAAAAATATCAAAGATTAATAAAAGAATGTGAAGAAATATTAAATGATGAGTCTAAATTAAAAAATGTTATGAAATCTGAACTTCGTGAAGTTAAAAAGAATTATGCTAACCCGCGAAAAACAGAAATTAGAGATACAGTAACTGAAATTAAAGTAGATTTAAAAGAAATGATTCCTAATGAAAAAGTAGTAGTAGTAGTTACAAATGATGGTTATGTTAAAAAAGTAAGCTTAAAAAGTTATAATGCAACTGATGAAGAAACCGCTTTAAAACCAGGAGATTTTGTTCGCAGTAAATATTTTGTTAGTACGCAAGATACATTACTTTTATTTACTAACTTAGGAAATTATTTATATATACCTGTTCATAAACTTCCAGAGTGTAAATGGAAAGATTTAGGTAAACATATAAGTAATACAGTAGTTATAAAAGAAGATGAAAAAATCATTGCTAGTATGATTTTAAAGGATAAAGAAAAAACAGTAGTTTTATTTACCAAGAATGGCTTAACTAAACAAGTATTACTAAGTGATTTTGAAGTAACAAGATATTCTAAGCCAATGATGGCTATAAAGTTAAAAGAAAATGATGAATTAATAAATGTTTCTATTTATAAAGAAGATACTTTATTTATTACTCATAATGGCTTATATTTAAGATTTAAAACTGCTGAAATTCCAACAGTTGGTGCCAAAGCTAGTGGAGTTAAAGGAATTAACTTGAAAGAAGATTACGTAATTTATGCAGGAACTATAAAAGAAGAAGATGAATATTTGAATGTATTTACTAATTTTAAAACTGGTAAACGTTTAAAACTTAATGATTTAGTTTTAATAACTAGGGCTAAGAAAGGTAATATGTTATTCAAAAAAGCTAAAACCAAAGATTATAAAATTGATTTTGCTTATTTATCTAATAGTAAAGATACCAATCTATGTAAAGTAGAAAACGATATTAAAGAGATAAAAAATAGTGAGATTCCAATTATGGATATGGCAAGCACTGGAAGTAATATTACTAAAGAAAATGTCAATCTTTGGGCATTGAAAGCACAAGAAATAGATTTATTAAATCGTAACAAAGAACAAAAAGAAGAAACTAAAATAATAGAAGAAAAGAAAGAATCTGAACAATTATCTTTTGCCTCTTTTGTTGAAGACTTTAAAATCTAGGATAAATCACTCATTAAATACATAAAATTTAATGGGTGATTTTTATATGAGTAATGAAGCATTTAAAAATTTTGTTAGAAGTAAACCTGAACTTATTAAGTATGTGCAAAATGGTGAAATGACTTGGCAAAAATTTTATGAGTTATATGATTTATATGGTGAAGATGAAAATGTTTGGAATAAATATATTTTAAATAATGATCGAAATAATGTAACAGATAGCATAAGTAAAATAACAAATATGGTCAAAAATGTTGATGTTAATTCAATCAAAAGTCATATCAATACTGCTCAAAAAGCAATCGATTTTGTCCAAGATTTGACGAAAAAAACACCTCAAAATATAACTAATAATTTAACCAAAGGCCCAGTTGCTCCAAGACCATTAAATAAATTTTTCGAGGACTAATGCAATTACATTTACAAATGTCTTTTAGATCAAATCCTAAAGAATATAACCATCTTAAAGAAAATTCCTATTATATTAAAGACTTTAATCGGGGAACATTAGATTTTAAAAAATTTACAGAAAATATGAAAACCTTGTATAAAGAACGTGTAACGGATAAAATAAATAATGTAGTAGAAAATATTGATTTAATAAGTTCAGTGCTAAATGTTTTAAAATAAAATATTGACTATTTTTAATATTTATAGTATATTTAATCATAGAGAGGTGTACAAAACAATGAATGAAAATACAAAGAATTTAAGAGGGTTTACTTTAGTAGAATTGTTAGCGGTTATCGTAGTTTTAGCTATTGTTATGTTAATTGCTGTTCAAGCTGTATTGCCACAAATGGAAAAAGCTAGAAGACAATCATTTGCAATTGAAGCCAATGCTGCTATTGATGCTGCTCAAGCCTATTTTATGAGTTCAAGTCTTACTGGAAAATCTGATTTCCCAGCAAATGAAGGTGGGACATCTTGTGTAGAAATTTCAACTCTATATACTGGAGGTTATACCGAATTAGACCAAGGATATTCTGGTAAAGTAGTAGTTCAAAAAAGAGGAAATATTTTCTTATACTACGTATTCTTAGAAAAAGATAATACATGGATGATTAATGGTGCTGGAACTGACCAAGCAACAAATGACTCAACTTTTGCTGGTTATAACGGAACATTCAATGAAGACATCGACGAAGAAGATGTATACGATTATAAATCTCTAACTGATTTTGCTACATGTCCATAAAATAGAACATAAAGTTCTATTTTTTTATATAGGAAATTGCAAAAAATTGCTTGACGCTCATACATTCGTTTAATATAATTAACATGGTGAAGTAAAAATGATTATAGGTTCTCATGTAAATTTTGGTTCAAAACAATTGTTAGGTTCAGCAGAAATGGCTGTAAGTTTTGGGGCAAATACATTCATGTTTTATACGGGAGCACCTCAAAATACTGTTAGAAAAGATATTGATGAAACATTAACTAAAAAGGCAAAAGAATATATGGAACATCATGGTATCGATATCAACAATGTTATTTGCCATGCACCATATATTATTAACCTAGCTAATAAAGAGAAAGAAGATTCTTGGAATTTTTCAATAAGCTTTTTAAAAAATGAAATAAATCGTATTACTCAAATGGGTATCAATTATATTGTTGTTCATCCTGGTAACGCTTTAAAACTTGATAGAATGGAAGCATTACATAATATAGCGGAAGCAATAAACAATATAATTACTCCAGAAACTAAACCAATGATATTGCTTGAAACAATGGCAGGTAAGGGTAGTGAATGTGGTATAAATATGTATGAATTAAAAGAAATTTTAGATAATATCGACTTAAAAGATAAAGTAGGTATTTGTCTTGATACTTGTCATTTAAATGATTCAGGTATCGATATTTCTAAGTTTGATGAATATTTAAAGGAATTCGATAATTATATTGGCTTAGAAAAAGTTAAATGTGTTCATGTTAATGATAGTAAAAATGTAATGGGATCACACAAGGATCGTCATGCTAATTTAGGTTATGGTACTATAGGTTTTGATAATTTAATAAATGTAATATATAACCCTAAATTAAAAGATGTTCCTAAAATATTAGAAACACCATGGATTGGAGAATATCCACCATATAAATTAGAAATAGATATGATTAAAAATAAGAAATTTAATCCTAACTTAGAACAAGAACTAATGGATCTTTATAAATAAGATCCATATTTTTGAATACTTTCCTTTAGTAATTGTTTAATTTTAGGAAAGTTCTCCGGACTAAATTTACTTTTATAACGATCAATATCTAGCATATTAGGATTTTTAATTATATCTTTCCAATTTTTTTTGATAAAATCATAAGTAAAATCCAATTCGGCATTACTTAGATAAATATTTTTGCTAATGGCAAAATTATTGACATCTTCTTTCTTTAACGTATTCATGTATTTTTCAATAATATTGTACATATAATCACCTAATATATTGTATGAAAATATTATAAAAAGAAATACTAATAGTATGAAAAGTAGAAGATATTTTTATTATATATTAGTAATTTTTTTATTTTGTATACTTGGGGTAAGACTTATAAGTATTCGGGCATCTAAAGAAGAATATCAAGAAAAATTATTAGCCAAAACTGAAGTGTATGTTAGTGGCTCTAGTGCTCCGCGAGGTAGAATTTTGGATACAAATGGTAATGTTTTAGTAGATAATATTGGAGTAAAAACTATTTATTACAATAAAATTAAAGGTATAAATATCGAAGATGAAATAGAAATCGCTAAGAAATTAGCAGATATTTTAACTATCGATGCTGCGGGCACTAAAGCTTTAAAAGATTATTGGTTAGTAACAAATAGTAATGGTAAGTCTTTAATTACTGAAGAGGAATATAAATTGCTAGAAGAACGTAAGTTAACAAATAATGATATAACCAATTTAAAATATGAACGCATTACTGAAGAAATGCTCAATTCGTTTTCGGACATTGAGAAAAAAGCAGCCCACATATATAGTTTGATGAATGATGGTTATGTTTATAGCAAAAAAGAAATTTTGAAAGATGTAAGTGAAAGTGAATATGCCAAAGTAATTGAAAGTAATATTCCAGGTATCACTGGTGAATTATCTTGGGAACGCATTTATCTATATGGTGATACATTAAAAAATATCTTTGGTAGTATTGGTTTAATACCAGAAGAGAGAAAAGAAGAATATCTAAGTAGTGGTTACGAACTTACTGATACAGTAGGCTTAAGTTATTTAGAATATGAGTATGAAGAATATTTGAAAGGAACTAAAGCGGAATACTTAGTAAATAGTGATAATACTTTAACTTTAGTAAGTGAGGAAAAAAGAGGTAATGATTTAGTCCTTTCTATCGATATAAATTTACAACTCAAGGTTGAAGAAATAATTAAAGATAAAATTATTTTAGGGGACAAATATCCAAATACAGATTATTATAAAGATTCTTATGCTTTAGTAAGTGATCCTAATAATGGAAGTATTCTTGCTATTGCTGGAATAAGGCGCAATGATGATGATTCGTGGAGTGATATTTCCCTAAATACTATTAATAAATCCTTTACAATTGGTTCAGCAGTTAAGGGAGCAACTATTGCTGTGGGTTACAAATATGGTTTAATTGAGATGGATAAATATATTACTGATTCATGTGTTAAACTTTATTTAGTACCAGAGAAGTGTAGTTTTAAAAATTTAGGAAGAATTAATGACTTAACAGCTTTAGCATATTCTTCAAATTATTATCAGTATTTAATAGCCATTGGTCTTACTGGTAATACATATAAACCCAATATTAAATTAAATGCTACGGAAGAACACTTTAATATTTATCGCAATATGTTAGCAAGTTTTGGATTGGGTGTTAAAACAGAAATAGACCTACCAGGAGAACAAACAGGAATAATTGGCAAAACTATAGCAGATGACCTTTTGCTTAACTTGGCTATTGGACAATATGATACTTATACTCCTGTGGAAGTCTTGCAATATATTAATTCTTTAGCAACAGGAAAGCGTACAGCCTTAAGTTTAATGAAGGAAATAAAATCTAATGACGATGTAATTCTTAACAATGAATCTACTGTATTAAATGAAATAGAATTAGAACAAGTTTATTTAGATAGAATTAGGGAAGGGCTAAAACTTGTTTTGAGTGAAGGAACTGGTCGTATTTATGTCGATAAGTCTATTAATGCTGCAGGTAAGACTGGTACTAGTGAATCTTTTTATGATAGTAATTCAGATGGCAGCGTCGATGTTGCTACCATTACTTCAACTTTTGCAGGATACTTTCCTAGTGATAATCCTAAATTTAGTGTAGTTGTCATAACTCCAAATATATCTCACAACAATGGAAGTAATGATACAATGTACTATGGAGCAAGTAAAATAACTAAGGATATAACTAATTATCTTGCACAAAACTACTAAAAGGCTTGAAAATTGCCATAATTTTGGGTATAATGATATAGATATTATTAGTGAGGAGGGAATTTTATGGCAAAAAAAGAAAATCGTAGTGAAGTTACTATGAGATGTTCTGTATGTGGTTTTGAATTACGCCCTGTTAGTAAAAATAAAAAGAATACTCCGGATCGTCTAGAATTAAACAGATATTGTCCAAAATGTAGAAAGACTGTAATTGCTAAAGAAAAGAAATAGTAGGGTGGTGAGTTTATATGGACATAAATATTAATGATATTAAAAATGGTATGACTGTTATCATGGATGGTAACCTTTATACAATTGTTGAATTTCAACATGTTAAACCAGGTAAAGGTCCAGCATTTGTAAGAATTAAAAGAAAAAATTTAAGAACTGGATCTGTTACAGAAGACACATTTAATACCAATATTAAGATAACTAAAGCTCATATTGAAAAAGTAAAAACACAATATCTTTACAAAATGGGAGACTCATATGTATTTATGAATAATACAACTTATGAACAAATCGAAATTCCAGAATCTGTCCTTGGAGATAATGTTCAATATATTAAAGAAGGATTAGAAATAGATATCGATTTTTATGAAGGCGAAATAATTGGTATTACTTTACCAGAAAAGATTGAGTATGAAGTAGTAGAAACTGAACCTGCAGTTAAAGGTAATACTGCAACAAATGCTACTAAAGATGCAACCATTGAAACTGGTTACACAGTAAAAGTACCTTTGTTTATAAACCAAGGTGAAAGAATAATTATATCTACAAAAGATGGTAAATATTCAGGAAGAGCTTAGTTAAGCTCTTTTTATATGGCAAAAGATACCTTACGTACCAACTTTGTAGCATCTTCATTTTGTAAATATTTTCTTAGAACATTTTTAATATCACGGCTTATTCCAAGTCTTTTTAATAATTCATCAAATTCTTGAACTAGTTCATCATCTAAAGAAGAACTTAGAGCTTTCAAATAAAAAAGTAAAAATAAGTAATCATTGCTTCCTAAAGTATGTTTAAGCATATACTTTTTTATTTGTTGAAACTTTCTTCTTTTGTATTTTGTAATATCTTCTGCTGATATATTAATGCTTTTTCCATAATAATCTACAGAAGAATATATATCATTAGGTAAATTAAATTGATCTTTTAAAATAGTTTCTTCAATATAAGGAAACATAAACGAATAACTGTACATTGTATATGTTAAGGAATCTTCTAATAAAGGAGTAGGGTAAATGTTTAAATAATTACGAAATAAAATTAAAGCTAATAAAACATTTTCAAAGTGTAATAAACTAAATAAATCAAATTTTCCAAATAAAACAAAAATATCCAGAGACTTATTTCTATTAAGTTTGGTTAATAAATCATTTAATTTTAAGGACATTCTACAATAAATTAAAGAGTTACTATTTTTAGGAATAACAAAATCATTTGAATTTTTATTGAAATAGGCGATTTTATGAAGTAAATTATTTACTAATTCTGCATTGCTTTTAATAGCATCATAGCAATTGTCTTCTTGTTTTAAAAGTTCATTAAGATTTGCTAAAGTTTCTGCATAATAGCTACTATTTTTTTGCCCATTTCTTTCTAATTCAGCTAGTTTTTTATATTCATTTAATATTTCTGTTGAGACACTAAATATTTTTTTAAATATTAATTGATAATAATAACTGATATTTCCTTCCATACAAATACCTCGCTAGATATTTTACCATATTTTGTCTTTATTACAAAATAAAAAAAACTATTTCTAGTTTTCTTTATCTTCTTCAGATTTTTCTGCTTTCTTTTTCTTTTCTGGAGTTTCCTTAACCTTCGCGGTATTATCAGCAATAACTTTCGTATTTTTCCAAATCATTACTAACATTAATGATGCTTCGTAAATAATTCTGACAATTACTGGGCCTAATATTAAAGTTAATAAGAAAGTTAAGAAATTTATAGTAATGAAATTAAATGATATTAAAATAATAAAAATAGTCATTACTAAATATAATATTTTTAATATTGGTTCAATTAGCATAATTTTGAAGTCCAATAAATCTCTTAACTTGTTTAATCCGTATGAAAGTTTTAAATCTTTTCCTTTAATAAATAGGAAATAAACTAAAATACCTCCGATAATAGCTAAAATAAGAGAAACAACTGTCCACATTGCTGTATATTTTACTGTATTTACTGTTTGCTCTAAGCTAGTATAATCATAATAACCCATATAAACTCGTACTCCTTTCTATAATTATATTACCATTTGTCATAAATAATTACAAGTAAAAATAAAACAGAACAAATAAAAATCCCTCATTTTAAGGGATTAAAATACTTATTTGGTGTCCTCGAAGCGATTCGAACGCTTGACCGTACGCTTAGAAGGCGTATGCTCTATCCAGCTGAGCTACGAGGACATCAAATAAATTATAGTATAATTTGTAATTTTTTGCAACCCCTAAATTGTTTTGGTAGGAAATATAGGTTACTATTCACAGCTAAAATAAATTAAAACACGCAAAAGAGATGCTAATTA
>CALVIU010000040.1 GCA_944331835.1 uncultured Bacilli bacterium
TACTTCTCCATATTCTAGTACTTTATATGGGATTGCTCATCCTATTTAATCTATTCCGATAAATTTAGACTCCGTCCACATACTACACTATAAAGCATAGCAAATATTATATAATGTTTGTTTCTTTTTCAATAAAAATCTTTCTTGTAATAAAATTATATATCATAACAATAATTGTCGATATGACTTTACAAAGCATATAATAAATATGTAAAAGATCTACTCCTAAAAACATTACTAATTGATTTATGCCTAATCCTATTACACTAAGAACTACAAATAATATAACATCTTTATATGTTTGTTTCTTTTTAACATCAAATACCCAAATAATACTTAATATATAATTAAAAGCAAGTGATACAGTAAAAGATATAACGG
The DNA here is from genome assembly GCA_944331835.1 of uncultured Bacilli bacterium. Taxonomy (GTDB): domain Bacteria; phylum Bacillota_I; class Bacilli_A; order RF39; family UBA660; genus Onthocola_B. The sequence continues at coordinate 382 of CALVIU010000040.1, forward strand.
ACGATATAAGATAGTGAATATGGCAAAATTCTGTAAGAATATATAGAAGTCCAGCATCTATTAAAAACGCTAGACCCCCAACAACTCCAAATCTAAATAATTGTTTAAATAGCTTACTGTGAATAAAATTACTTATCATTATCTTTCCTCAAGTTTAAATACAATTCATATAATTGCTTATGTTTCTTAACAATTACTTCCAAAATAATTCCTGTAATCCACAAAAGCATGCTTAATACCAAGAAGATTGATGCAACAATTAAAGTTGGAAATCTTGGAACCAAGCCAATTTTAAAATACTCAACTACTACTGGTATTCCAAAAATTAATGCTAATATTAAGAAAAGTAAAGCAAATAATCCAAAGAAATAAAATGGCTTATACTCTTTAAATAAAGTAGCAATCATTCTAATAACTTTAATTCCATCACTATATGTATTAAGCTTTGATACGCTTCCCTTAGGACGATCACGATAATCTACTGGAACTTCAACAAGTTTAAAGTTTTTATCGACAGCATGTATAGTCATCTCTGTTTCAATTTCAAATCCTTTAGATAAAACTGGGAAGCCTTTAACAAACTCTTTACTAAATGCTCGATATCCAGTCATAATATCTTTAACTTTATTTTTAAATAGAAAATTAATTAAAAAGCGAACAATTCTGTTACCAAAATTATGGAATGGTCTTTTGTTTTCACTAAAATATGTACTAGATAATCTGTCTCCGATGACCATATCAGCACGTCCAGATAGTACCAAATCACACATTTCTTTAGCGTTTTCAGCGGGATATGTATCATCACCATCAATCATTAGATAACAATCGGCATCTATTTCGCGAAACATTGTCCTAATAACATTTCCTTTTCCTTGACGATATTCATATCTAACAATAGCTCCGGCTTTCTTGGCTATCTTATCTGTGCCATCAGTAGAATTATTATCATAAACATAAATATCAGCATTTGGTAAGGCTTTTTTATAATCCTTTACTACTTTTTCAATAGTCATTGATTCATTATAACACGGTATTAAAACTGCTATTTTTTTGTCTTTCATTACTACACCTCACTACATATATTATAACTTATCTATTATTAAAATCAATCATTATTTTCTCTTTTTTCTAAGAAGACACCAATTATAAATGGCATCGCAAAGATAAAAGGTAATGCATATCTAAAATAAGTATTTGCTGGCCCTACAACACAAACTAATATTAATATTAGCGCTGGAGCCAATAGCAATATATTTTTATATAGTTTTTTATATATTGCATAAGCAAATAATGTAAAGATAATCCAAACATTAAAACCAATATTAGATATTAAACCAATTCCTGGAATATATGGAAATGCTACAGCATATTCTGACAATATATTTCTTGAAGTTTCTAAAGAATTATAATGATAATCAAATCCATTTTCTGTAATACGATTATCAAAATTATAATATACATACCACTTAGTTTTCTCCGGATAAAAGAAACCATAAACATTATTCATAGTTGCTTCAATATAAGTACCGGGATGCTTGATTAAACCATTAAACCAAACTTTAAAATATTCTTTTAAATCTTCATCAGTTGCGTATTTATTAAATTCATTTTTAACAGGGTCAGCTAGTTCTGAATCGTATCTTTCAGCTAGATCATCATAGCCTAATATTTTATCAATCGTCGCAATTTCTTCTTCTGTAAACTCATCACCATGGTATTTTGACAGTCTTGCTGTTTGTTGGAAAGGAACAGAAAGAACTTCTCTAATACTTCCTGGAGTTATTTTATAATATGGAAGTATTACCTTATCAAATACCCCATAAAATCCAAATACACAGACCATTACCGTTAATAATTGCTTCCATTTCTTACGAGCAATAATTAAAGTAAATGGTAGTGATAAAATAAGAACATGGATACCATTATTTCTAAATAGACAAATAAGTATTAAAAGAATAATTATAAGTAGATAGTTCCACCATTTATACCCTTCACATTTGGTTTTTACTAGATTATGTAAAAATATAAAGTATAAGAATATGAATGCTCCGAATAAAACGTCTTTAACACCACTCATCGCATATAATGGAAACATTGGGACGAGTGCATATATCAATAAAACACCAATTAAATATTTTGTCTTGAGCCCCATTTTCTGCATGTAATAAATACTAAATGCTAAAACACTGGCTAGAACACTAATTTGAATTATACTATAGAAAAATAATCCTAAGTTATCATTACCAATCATGGTTCCTAATTTTAAACATCCTCCAAGTAGCATGGTATGTGTTACAGGATGATGATTAGTCATAACAACATTTTCATCTAAAAGTATTGCATAATCGGCATATTTAGTCCGAATACCAAAGAATTGTCTAATTTGAAAACTAGGATCTGGTGACAAAATAATTGGATAATACGAAATAATATATGGTAACCAACATATTACAATAAAACATAAACTAAATAAAAATGGATGTTTTTTAAAAGCGGCTACAAATTTATTATCTTTTTTCTCTTTATTTTCTTCCGAGAAATTATTTTTATCTAAAAACCTAAACAAATAACTAATTAATACTAAAAATAAATAATAATAACCAATATACATTATCAAAGATAATAAAAAATAACCAATATTTTTGAATATTAAAGCGGTACTACCAACACACATAAAACTATTACCAAAAATCATAAAAAATGCCAGTATTAAGCTTAATACCTTTAAAGATTTCTTTTTAGGTATAATTGTGCTCTTTTGATAAAATTTATAAATAAAGTATATTAATAAGACACTACCTATTAATCCTAACTTAAGTAAATCTCTTGTTTCTCCTTCATACAAATTGTAAATATCAAAACCAAGTCCCATAAAAGTACAAAGTACTAAAAGCCAAAAAAACAACTTCTTTTTCAATATAATCACCTTGCGATTATTATATCAAATTAAAGTTTCTAAAACAACAATATGTTAATTAAGACTAGCACTACCCCACTTGCCAGTCCCAAGTAAAGAGCTTTATTTTCTTTATATTTCAAAGATTCTGGAAGTAACTCTTGAATCGATAAAGTAATCATTAATCCTGCAACTATAATAAGAATTATACTTATCATCATTTCTGATATATAATTTTTCAAGAAAATAAATGCCAGTATTGCTCCAAGTGGTTCAGCCATTCCGGAGATGAATGCATTACGGAATGCTAATTTTTTATTACCTGTTGCATAATATATGGGAACAGCTATACTTATTCCTTCAGGAATATTATGAAGCATTATCGCTAAAGCTAATTTAATTCCTAACGATAAATCTTGATAGCTACTTAAAAATGTGGCAATACCTTCAGGCATATTGTGAAATATCAAAACAATCATATTAAGTATTCCCAAACGATATAAATCATCTTTTTTCGTTTCACTTTTAATAAGCATGCTTAGTATTGTAATAAATATATAACTTATTAAAAAAGCTACAATTAGTAAAATAATTGACTTTGACATACCATACACACTAAAATATTGAAAAAAAGATTCAGGAATTAAATCAAAAATACTAATTCCAATCATTATGGCTATAGAAAAAGCCAGACAAAATGTAATAAACTTATTATATTTTTTTTTATCAATTTTAAAAAATATTAGTGTTGCACCAATTAGTGTAGAAAGTCCAGCAATAGTAGATACCAATAAAGGAATAAGTGACCCCATTTACCTCACCTACTCTAAATATATTAAAAAAAGATCAATTTATGTTTAACTGATCTTTCAAAAAATTTTTATATGTTATAAATTCTTTATTATCTGTTATTTGAATTACATAATTTATTCTACCTAATAAGCTATCTAAATATTTTGTTTTATTACTAATGTTTAATTTATCCAAATGTTCATCAATACCAAACTTCGTAATATAGTATATTTCTTGTCTAATTTTTTTAAAATATTCTCTTTTAATATTTATTTTTTCATTGACTACTATCCCTGTAACGGTTTATCTTTTATTATGCTGAATTATACTTATTTTATCATAATTTAATTTTAATCTATATTTTTTTAACTCTAATTTCACTATGTTTATTACTTCACTAGGTTTAAAATCTCCCGAAAAAGTTAAATCATCAGAATACCTAGTATAACTAATATCTTTATTACTACAATATATACCAATTACTTCATCAAACTCTCTCATTACAATATTAGATATATAAGCTGATGTCGGCGCTCCTTGAGGTAAATGTCCCTTATATGTACAAAGCTTAGTAAGTAAAATGCCAATTGACTTAGGATATAATTCTTCCCTAAAGCAAGACTCATAAACCATATCAAAAGTAATATTATCAAAGAAATTTTTTATATCCAATTTTAAAATTAATTTTTTGTTTATGTGAGGCATTGCATTATCAATTAAACTTATATTTTTTTGATAAGCTTTAGCATGCTGTGATAATCTTTTTTCTTCTAAAATATTATGTAATATATTTCTTTGCACTAGTTTTAATATTTTACTAGGCTCATATATTGTTCTAAATTTACCATTTTTCTTAGGTATCTAATATTCAATATAATCACCCTCTATATTATTACTAAGATAATATAAAGTATTTTTGTATCGTTTTGTATCCTTAGTTTTAAGCAAATTAAAAGAAAGTAAAAATTCATTATATGCATCATCAGTTAAATGTTGCCACATGAATATTACCTCCTTTAAAAGCAATACATAAAATTGTAAATAGGAAATGTACTAAGCGCAGCGTGTACAGCTTGCTGTACGGTAGTACATTGAATATTTACTCAATCTATCCAGTAATTTTATATCCATAGCGACTCGCTACAGTAGTAAAAACCTAAACACTATTACTTTCCCTTACATTATAACAAATTATTTTTTATTTTCAATACTCGCCTTAATAAAAGAATCGAACAAAGGATGAGCTTTAGTTGGTCTACTTTTAAATTCTGGATGAAATTGACAAGCAATAAAATGTGGATGATTTGGTAACTCAATTATTTCAACTAAGTTACTTTCTGGATTAACCCCTGAAAATATCATACCCTTATTTGCCAGTATTTCTTTATAATTATTATTAAATTCATACCTATGACGATGTCTTTCTAGTATCTCATCACACTTATAGTCTTTATAAGCAAGTGTTCCTTTTGTTATACTACAGCGATAATTGCCAAGGCGAAGCGTTCCTCCTTTATTAATAACCGCTTTTTGATCAGCCATTAAATCTATCACTGGATTTGGGCAAAGTTCATTAAACTCGCGACTTGAAGCATCAGCAATACCACAAACATGACGAGCAAACTCGATAACAGCAATTTGCATACCTAAGCAGATACCTAAATAAGGTATTTTATTTACTCTAGCATATTCACAAGCTTTAATCATCCCTTCAATTCCTCTAGAACCAAAACCTCCAGGAACAATTATACCTTTAGAATTTTTAAAAACTTCCTTAAAATTACAATTCTTATCTTCCAATTCTTCGCTATTGACCCATTTAATATTAACTTTGGTATTATATTTGTATCCTGCAGCCTTAAGTGCTTCTTTAACTGAAAGGTAAGCATCTTCTAGTTCTGTATATTTGCCCACTAAAGCAATTTCAATTTCTTTATCTAATGATTCAACAGTTTTTATTAAATTTTCCCAATGTTCCAAATTACTTTTAGTAACCTTTAATCCAAATTGCTTTAAAATAATATCTTCAATATGTTGACGATGAAAATTAATTGGTATTTGATAAATATTATTTACATCTTTTGCTTCAATTATATGATCTGATGGAATACTACCAAAAAGACTTATTTTCTTTCTGACAGCCTCTCCCAAATCAATCGGAGCCCTTGTTACAATAATATCTGGCTGAATACCAAGTCTTCTAAGCTCAATAATACTATTTTGCGTTGGTTTAGTTTTAAGTTCATTAGAACCAAATAAATATGGAACTAATGTTGTATGAACAAATAAAGAATTCTCTATTCCTGTTTCCAATCTAAATTGTCTTAGTGATTCCATCATGACAGCAGATTCTATATCTCCAACAGTACCACCAATTTCTGTGATAACTATATCAGCTCCACTACTCGTTCCGGCCTCATAAATCTTATTTTTAATTTCATTAGAAATATGGGGAACTATTTGGATAGTTGCTCCTAAAAAATCTCCAACCCGTTCTTTTTCGATGACACTAGAATAAATTTTTCCATTAGTAATATTCGATGTATAATTTAACTCTTCATCGATAAATCTTTCATAATGTCCTAAATCAAGATCAGTTTCGCAGCCATCCGCAGTAACAAATACTTCACCATGTTGAATCGGTGACATTGTCCCTGGATCGACATTCATGTACGGATCAAATTTTTGCATAAATACTTTATAACCTTTAGCTTTTAATAAAAGAGCAATACTAGATGCCGTAATCCCTTTACCTAAGCCTGAACAAACACCCCCAGTTACAAAGACATACTTTGCCATACTCTACCTCCATTTTAAAAAAATTAAAAAAGCCCTCGGAGAACTTCCTAGGCTCTTTTAAATTATATCACGAATTTTTGCATTGCTCAATAAATGTGCTAAACAATTTCTGCGAAAATTCATCATCCAAATTTTCTGGATGCCATTGCACTCCTAATATAAATTTCTTGTTTGGTAAATGAATTGCCTCAATTACTCCATCATCACTATATGCATCAACTACAAAATAATCTTCTTTTACAACTGTAAACTTATGTCTACTATTAACCATGATACAATTACTTTCTAAAATATCGCTTAAAAAATTACTAGTTATATTAATACAATGTGAGTATTTATCTAAAGAATTATGCTTATCATTACCAATTAGAAATAGTTTTATCACTATCTTTAGTACCACAAAAGTTTTTAATATTAGCTATTGCTTGCATTCCTGCACAAATTCCTAAAAGAGGTATATCGTGTTTTATAGCATATTTTATTATTAATTCATCGGTCTCATGCCAAATATTTCCTCCCGGAATAATAAAACCATTACATAAAGCAAGTATTATTTCTAGTGCTTCTGCAAATCCTGGTAAAATGATTATAGGAAAAGCATTATTTTCTTTAATTTTTTTAATTAAATTTTCCCCTACTTTATAAGAGCCATCAACTAATCTAGCACTGATGCCAACAACTACCATTTATTTCCTCCTTTATCTAAATATTTCCAGTTAATTATATGATTAAATTACTAAAAACGTATCATAATAATATTGGGAGGTAACAATATAATGAGTAAAGCAAGAAGTTCAGCTAGAAATAATGCTAGAAATAATTCTAAAGCATCTAGCTCAAGCAGTGCAAGAAATAACTCTAAAGCACGTAGTAGCGCTCGTAACGAAAGTTGTAATTAATTTTAATCAATTCCTTTTTCTTTATGAGCTCGAGGATGATGAGAATAATCTTCCTCGATTTTTTTATTGCTTAAATGCGAATATATTTCAGTTGTAACTAAATTTTCATGCCCCAAAAGTTCTTGGATAACCCTTAAATCAGCCCCATTATTTAGTAAATATGTAGCAAAAGAATGTCTTAATGTGTGCGGCGAAACTTCTTTTTCAATGCCAGAAGATGCCACTAATTTTTTTAGTATCTTAAAAAATCCTTGTCTACTCATTTTAGTACCATTCTTATTAACAAATACATACTCACTAACTCTAGTTTTCAAAATAAAAGGACGATACTCATTAATATATAAAGATAAATATTCTAAAGCGGTATTCCCAATAGGAATAATTCTATCTTTCTTACCCTTTCCTAGTACTCTAATAATACACTCATCAAAATCAATTTGATTTAATTTTAAATTGATAAGTTCACTAATTCTTGTACCAGTTGCAAATAATACTTCAAGCATTGCTTTATTCCGATAATCTATCGGTTTAATAAGTTTTATATCGAGTAATTTATCTATTTCTTCCCCTGTTAAGTAATTAGGTAATTTTTTTTCTAGTTTCGGAGATCTAATACCACTACAAGGATTAGCACTTAATTTTTCATTAAAAATCATATAATTATAAAAAGAATTAAATACTGACAAATAATGGGCTTTAGTCTTGGGAGTGGCCTCTAAATTTTGAATATAATCTCTTATCTCAGTAGTTGTCAAATTTAAAATATTTTTATTTAATGCTTGTTTAAGCATTTTTAAGTTTTCCCCATATGATTCTACTGTATTATCTGAAACTCTTCGTTCATATTTCAAATATTCCAAATAAAACTTAATATTTTCATCTTCTATAGTATCTATTACGTTCATTTTTACACCTACAACTATTATACCGCTTTTTAAAAAATCGTGCTATAATATTTAAAGTGATATTATGGAAATTTTAGCAGATAAACTAAGACCTAAAAAAATAAGTGAAGTAATAGGTCAAAAACATCTAATTGGAAGTGGTAAGATTTTAACTAATCTGGTTAATAACAAAAGACTTTTTTCGATGATTCTTTATGGTAAACCAGGAATTGGAAAAACTAGCATTGCCAATGCTTTAGTTAGTGAACTCGAATTACGTTATAAGTTTATGAATGCAACCATCAACAATAAAAATGACTTTGATGTTGCAATTGCTGAGGCCAAAATGTATGGTGATATGGTTTTAATCGTCGATGAAATTCATAGAATGAACAAAGATAAACAAGACTTACTTCTCCCCTACATTGAAAATGGGACAATTATTTTAATAGGACTTACGACGAGTAATCCTTATCATAAAATAAATCCCGCGATAAGAAGTCGTTGCCAAATATTTGAACTTCATGAACTTACTTCTGAAGATATTTTTGATGCTTTAAAAAGAGCTTGTACTTATCTAGAAAACATAAAAATAGATGATGATACGTTAAAATACATTGCAGCATTAGCTAGTGGGGACGCACGTTTTGCTATCAATTTATTAGAAATGGCTTATTACTCAACAAATGATGGTAAAATAGCTTTAGATATTATCAAAAGTATCAATTCTAAACCGGTATTCTTTCATGATAAAGATGGTGATGGCCACTATGATGTTTTAAGTGCTCTACAAAAGTCTATCCGTGGTAGTGATGTTGATGCTGCCCTCCATTATTTAGCTAGACTTATCGAAGCGGAAGATTTAGATAGCATTTATCGTCGTCTTTCAGTAATTGCTTATGAAGATATTGGCATGGCTAATCCTGGAATCGGACCTAGAGTTATGGCTGCAATTGAGGCATCAGAATTAGTTGGATTACCAGAAGCCCGTATTCCTTTAGGACAAATCGTCGTTGAAATGGCTCTATCTCCCAAAAGTAATAGCTCTCATTTAGCTCTCGATGAAGCATTAAATGACATTCATAAAGGAAATACAGGCAATGTTCCAGACAATATCAAAACAAATAGTAAAGACTATATTTACCCCCACAATTATCCAAAATCTTGGGTTAAACAAGAATACATACCTATTAATTTACGAGGTAAAATATATTATCATCCAAAGGATAATAAAGTAGAACAAAATTTAAATAAATTACATGATGAAATGAGGAGTGAACAATGAAAATAAGTGTTATAGGAACTGGAGCTTATAGCTTAGCAATTGCTCTAGAACTAGCCAAAAAGAAAAACAAAATAATGATGTGGACAGAAAATCCCAAAATTGCAGAAGAATTTAATCAAACTCATAAATTAAATTCAATATTCGATATAGAAATTCCTAAGAATATTAGTGTTACAACTGATATGGAAAAAGTCCTAGAAGATTCTGAATTAATTTATATTATAACAGCGAGTCGATATGTCGATTCAGTTTGTGATAAAATGGTCCCATATTATCATAAATTAGTACCAATTTGCATTGCCTCCAAAGGAATTGAAGAATCTAGTGAGGAATTACTTTCAAATATTGTTGAACAAAAATTGCGAGCTAAACATATTTCTGTAATATCTGGTCCAACATTTGCTATTGATATCATTCATGATGAACCTGTTGCTCTAGCCATCGGTTCAACGAGCATTAAAGCTCGCAATCTAGTTATAGAAACTTTAGCAAATGACCACTTAAAACTACGACCTACTAAAGATATAATTGGTATCCAACTATGTGGATCTGTAAAAAATGTAATTGCTATTGCTGCGGGAATTTTATCAGGATTAGGTTATAGTGAATCAACTAGAAGTTTTTTAATAAATGAATCATTACACGATATTAAAGATATTATCTATTATCTTGGTGGTAATCCTAAGACCATTTTATCCTTTGCAGGTATTGGTGATTTAATGCTTACTTGTTCTAGTACTAAATCACGAAACTTTAGTTTTGGTTATATAATAGGTAACACAAAAAATGCTAAAGAAATAAAGGAATACTTAACCAACAATACTGTTGAAGGGTATTATACTTTAGATACTGTTTATCGAATGCTTAAGAAAAAAAGAATAAAGATTGATTTAATCAATGTTATATACGATATTGTATATAATAATGACAATCCTGAAAAACTAGCCAAGTTTCTAGTAACAAAAAAATAGTTAAGTTCACATGCTTAACTATTTTCTTTTATAATATCATTTATCACATAATACGCAAGATAGATACCAGCAACTGCTGGAGGAAAAATACTTGAAGATATAATTTTATCATTATTTAAAGGTGTACTTTCATGATAAACTACTGGAATATCTAGCTTTATATTTTCTTTTCTAAGTCTTTGCCTTAAACTTCTTGCTAATGCATCATTCTTAGTTTTACTTAACTTAGTTATACTTATCCCTTCGGGATTAAGTCTTTTACCTGTACCAAGTGCACAAACTATTTTTATATTATTTTTTACACAATATTTAATTATCGCCACTTTAGCAGTCAAATCATCGCAAGCATCGATTACATAATCAAATCCTTGTAAATTATTAATATTTTCCTCGTTAATATAAGTATTAAAACCAGTAATATTAATACTTGGATTGATATTTTTCATCCTTTTTATAGCCACTTCTATCTTTGGTTTTCCAATATTTTCATTTAAAGCAATTATTTGTCTATTTAAATTGCTTTCATCAATTACATCACCATCGAATATAGTTATATTTTTAATACCACTTCTAACTAAAGATTCTAAAGTAAAGCCACCAACACCACCTACTCCAACCAAAGCAATATTAACTTTACATATTTTATCCAAATTATCTTTACCAATTAAACTAATTAATCTATCAAACATAATCGTAATTACTCTTGTTTCTTTCTTTTTAACGATAAATCTTCACTTTTTTCTTCAATTTCAAACTCTTCGCATAATTTTAGTGCTCTTTGCCTTTGTATTTCAAGAACATCATCTTGCATTTTCCTTGTTGCTACAAAATTGCCACTACCATCAACACCCACATACTTCATAAAATAGTATGAAAATGGTTTTAACTCATTCGATTTAGTAACTTGTATATCACTTTCCTCTTGAGTAGGTTCATGAATATATTTCATAAAAATCTCCTTTTTTATTAAAAACCCAGAAGGAAGTCCTGCATTGATAAAAACCCGCTCTCGGCAGGTGGGCATCACATGATTTGCTTTAGGATCCTTATGCACTTAATGGATAAGTCTTCTACACCACAAACCAATTAGATTCCCGTATATCATATTTAGTCGGTTTTATATAGACATAGACTAACCTTCTAGGTAACTTAATTATATCAAAAGAAACATCTTTTAGCAATATATTTAATTATATTTTACATACTTTTGTGACTATTAAGGGAAAATGTTACACTTTTACAATTTAATTTTAAGCAAAAATGTTACATTCTAAGAAACTGA
>CALVIU010000041.1 GCA_944331835.1 uncultured Bacilli bacterium
TGTGTGGATATAAAAATAGTAAATTAAAGGATTTAGCTATAAGAAATTGGGAATGCCCAGAGTGTGGTTCGTTACATAATCGAGATATAAATGCAAGTGTAAATATAATGTTTGAAGGTTTAAAAATGTATGTAAATAGTTTATAATATTAGTGATGCACAAAAAGTAGTAGGGTGGCGACCATCCGAAATTGGTCTATGGAGAGTCCGAAGGACTCAGTGAAGTAGAAATGCCTTGTAGTGATGCAAGGATAGTAAAGCTTGTTTGGCTTTTGTTCGGAGTGAAAATCATGAATAGATACAAATCGACAAGACTTGCTAGTATATTAGGAATACTTGGCAATCTTTTTTTACTTATTATTAAAGGGGTTTTAGGATTAATTACCCATAGTCAAGCCATGATTGCTGACAGTATTAATTCGGCCAGTGATATAGTTTCTTCTTTTCTTACATTTATTGGCAATAAAATTGCTAGTAAACCCCGTGATGATGATCATCATTTAGGGCATGGTAAAGCCGAATACATTTATTCTATGCTTATCAGTATTTTAATTATCATGGTAGCAGTAACTCTTCTTAAAGATTCTATTATTAGTTTCTTTAATCCAAGTGACTTTAATTTTACTATATGGTATATTTTAGTTTGTATAATAACGATACTAGTTAAATTAGGTCTATTTCTTTATACTAATCATGTTTATAAAAAGTATAATAACTTACTCTTACTTGCTAATTCTAAAGATCATCGCAATGATATGATTATTACAACATTTACTTTAATCTCCGGAATTTTCGTTTATTTTGACATAACTTGGGTCGATAGTGTAGTAGGCCTAGGTATATCTGTATTCATACTTATAACAGGTATAAAAATATTTGTTGAAAGTTATAATGTTTTAATGGATAAAGCCATGAATGAAGAAACTAAAAATGAGGTTTTAGCCATTATCAATAAATATGATGAAGTTAAGAAAATCCAACATTTTAATGCTACTCCAGTAGGGTATATGTATCAAGTATCATTTACAATATTTGTTGATGGTAATTTATCTACTTATGAATCCCATGATATTGCCAACCGGTTAGAAAAAGAAATAACATCATTAGATGATATATATTTGACAATAATTCACGTAAATCCTCTTTAAACCTTGTGTAACTTTTAAACTTTTGTTAAAATTAAAATGGAGGGAGTCATATGAACTCTACAAGTTTAAATTATTATCATATTAATGTGGTAATTCCTAATATGATTTTATCTAACAAGGATTTCTTTTTAAATAATATTATTAAGAATCCTGAGAATATGGAGTATTTTATTACTAAAGATACTTATAAAAAAGCCTGTGATCGAAAAGGCATTATTAAAGAGTCTATAACATGCGAATTAAGTGCCAATAATATTGGTGGGTATTTTATTGTTTATGTCAAATTTCCCAAAGATTACAGTGATGCAAATATTGCTATAGCCATAGCAATTAAAGATAATAATTTTAGGTATTTTACTTATGAAAATGGTAATAATGATACTGGCTTTGTTTGTGAATGGCAAATAGATGACGGAAAGTTAACCAAACATTTAAATTATGGTCAAACATCCGAAATAAATTTAAGTTTATTTGCTGGAAAATTGCAAGTTATATTAGAAGGTAGGTGATTATATATGTTTATTGGAGAAAATCCGATACATATTAAAGTAGAAAAAAATGCTGATATTGCAGAAATTGTTTTGATGCCCGGAGATCCTTTACGCGCCAAATACATTGCGGAAAAATTTTTAAGTGATGCCCGTTTAGTTACAAGTGTTAGAAATATGCTTGGCTTTACGGGAACTTACAAAGGAAAAAAAGTAACAGTTATGGGCAGTGGCATGGGTATGCCTAGTATGAGTATTTATGCCTTTGAATTATTTCATTTCTTTAATGTTCAAAAAATTATTCGTATTGGAACTTGCGGTGCTGTAAGTCCTAAAGCAGGAGTTTCAGAAATACTTTTAAGTGATAGTGTTTATTCAGAATCAAACTTTGCTTATACTTATAATGATTATAAAGAAAATGTTGTAATTGCTAATAAAAATTTAAATGATACAATTGTTGCAACCGCAAGTGAACTAGGAATGCAAGATAAATTGCACATTGGTATGCTAACAACTATGGATGTTTATGGCCCATATATTGATTACGACCGAGTTTTAAATCGTATTCCAACTGAATATAAGGATAAAATTTTAGGAGAAGAAATGGAAGCCTATGCTTTAATTCATATTGCTAATTCAATGAATAGAAGTGCTACAGCCATGGCTACTGTTGCTGACTCAAAATTTTCAAATGTAGTAATGTCAATTGAAGATCGCCAAAAATCTTTAGATGACATGATTGTTTTAGCCTTAGAATCCATTATAAAATAAGTGACAACTTCTCTTTGAGAAGTTGTTTTTTAAATTGTCATTTGCTATAATCAAATATAGATAGGGTGATACAAATGAATGATATTGATACAAATATTTTTAGGGCTTATGACATACGAGGGATATATCCTGCAGAAATTAATGAACAAACAGCTTATACAATTGGCAGAAGCTATGGTTCATATTTACAAGAAAAATATAATAAAAATAGCTGCATAGTTTCTCATGATAATAGACTTTCAAGTGAGTCTTTAACTCAAAATTTAATTAAGGGAATCACTTCTAGTGGCTGTAATGTTATAAATTATAACTTAACAACCACTCCAATGAATTATTATGGCCGTTATCTAAATCAAATGCCAGGAATAATGGTTACCGCTTCCCACAATCCCAAAGATGATAATGGATTTAAATTTTCTTTTGATGGTATGATTAATGCTCGTGGTGAAATGATTGAAGACTTTAAAAACTATATACTCACTGGCAATTTCAAAAGTGGTCAAGGCAGTGTTACCAATAGTAATATTACGGATAAATATATAGAATATTTAAAATATTCTATAAAATATGGTAAAAATAAAAGAAAAATTGTTATTGACTGTGGTAATGGAGCTACGTGTAGCATAATAAAAAAAGTATTTGACAGTAGTTTTTGTACTCCAATATATATAAATGATACTTTAGATGGAAATTTTCCAAACCATCATCCAGATCCAGCAGTTAAAGAAAATATGAAACAATTACAAGAAAAAGTAAAAAAAGAAAAAGCTGACTTTGGAGTAGCTTATGATGGTGATGGAGATCGTTTAGGTATTGTTATGGATAATGGTGAAATATTGCCGATTGAATACTTCATGATTATTTGCATTAAAGATATGTTTTATAATGTAAATAACAAGACTTTTCTTTATGACATCAAATGTTCAAAAAGTGTCGATGATTATATAAGAAGTCTCGGAGGAACACCACTTTGTTATCGAACCGGTGCTAGTTATACTCAATTTAAAGTTCATCAAGATAATCTTCCATTCGGTGCTGAATTTTCTGGTCATATTTTCTTTAGAGATCGTGATGCCGATTGTGGTAGTGCTATTTATGCCACTTTGAGATTCTTAGAAATTATGAGTAAAACTAGTGATAAATTAAGTAAAATAGTTGCTGAGTTTCCTAAATATTACGCAACACCAGAAATAAAGATTCCAACTCCTGATAATCTTAAATTTCAAGTTGTCGATAAGATTAAAGAATATGCTAAGAGTATGAATTATCCAATAAATGATATTGATGGGGTAAGAATAACTTATACTAACGGTTGGGCTTTAGTCCGGGCTAGCAACACAGGGCCAAATATAATATTTAGAGCGGAAGCTGATACTGAAGAAGGAGCAAAAATATTAGAAAATATTTACATTCCAATGATCCAAAAAGCTAGCGAAGGAAAAGAAACTTTGTGAAAAAACATGCACTTAATATTGGAATTATTATCTTAAGTATTATTCTCGGCGGAGTAGTAGGTTTAGCTATTTATAAACTTGTTGCACCTCCAGTAGCCCACGAGCCATTAACAAACATGGTAGAAATTCCTGTTGCTAAAAAAGATATTTTGGAATACAGTCAAATTAAATTAGATGATATAGAATATATATCAATACCTGATACTGATATACCTGAAAGTATTATTAGAAATAAAGATGAATTAATTGATATGTATGTTACTGAAGACAGTTTTATACCCCAAGGAAGCTTGTTTTATAGTAATAAGATAGTAGAAACTATTCCAATTACTGAACCTGCTATTGAACCACTGACTTCAGGAACATACCTATATCCTTTGCAAACAGTAGAAGCAAATGTTTTTACAAGTGAAGATTATATTACTTTGGAATTATCTGGAGAGCTAGAAGGTCCATTTATTTCTGGTATAGATGTTATTGCCGTTGATGATAACTATCTTTATTTAGAAGTTTTAAAAGATAATTTTAGGTATCTAAATATTATCTCTCACTTAAATATTACTATAACTCCAGTTATAAGTGATCCAAACTTAGTAGATTATCGAGGCCCAATTTATTTAAATGAATATTTCAATGCTTATCTTAATAGTAGGAGTTATGATTTATGAAGTATAAAGTAGTTTTATTAATTATCATTGCTATTTCGACGATTGGTTTTACTGTATTTGATATATTTTATGAAAAAAAAGAAGATATAGAAAGTTTATATATCCAAGTTCCTATAGCTAGCAAATCCATAAACAAATATGAAACTATAACTGAAGAAGGTATTAAATATACCTCAGTTTATAAAGATTTTGTTCAAAATAGCAATATTATATTAGATACTAATTCAATTATAGGTAAACATAGCTCAGGTAATATATCGGAAAATGAATTTTTTTATGCTAGTGGAATTGTAACTGAAATATATGATTCTCAAGATTATGAAAGTTTATATAATGTAAATGTTCCTAGAGAATATCAAAGTATTATAAAAAACTACGATTATGTAGACCTTTGGTTAGATGGGAATGAAGATAATTATATTATTAGCACACCTCTAGTAGAAAACATTAAAATATATTATTATTTAGATAATGCAGATAATGTAATAACTTCCGAAAACAAGAATGTTGCTTCGATAATCCTTGATGTCCCAGTTGAAGTTAACAATGCTTTAGAAAAAATAGCTGATAATCCAGATTTTAATATATATCCGGTTATTAAATCACCAGAATCAGTTGAAGATATTACAATAAATGATATAATATATTCGTTTAGTTAAGGAGGTTTATTATGAATAAAGATAATAGCAAAATTATTATTTCCAGTGGAATTATTATATTCTTAATTTTAATTACTTGGACTGTTATGGGGTGGCCATTAAATATAACAGATATTACTTTTTGGATATTTATCTTTGTTTCGTTTTTTGAAGCAATTTTAGTAGTAGTTGTTAATGAAATATTAAAAAGCAAATTGAAAAAGAAAAAAAAGGATAATAAAAAAATTCAAAAAATTAATAATGTCTTATTAATAACAATATTTATCCTAGGTTCATTGATAATATTATCTTTGAGTGGAATTATTTGGATGTTTGATCAAATCAATCAATATAGCAAAATTTATCCTGATGGAACAATGACCTATGAATTAGAAGATTACGATAAAGAATTAATCATTCCATCATATTCTATAATTGAAGGTGAATATTGGGATGAATTAATAGTTTTTAAAAGCCCAAAAGATGCTGATCAATTAGAAAACGAATTATCTACAATTCTAAATAGTTCACCGTTTATAAAATATGAAACAGAAAACGGTAGTGTTTATTATAATCGCGATGAAGATTATACAATTACTAGTTATGAGGTTCATAAAAATTTATTTATGAATTCTTTCAATCTTGTTTATTGTGATGGCCTTTGTGATTAGAATAAAAAATTTCTTGACTTAAATAAATCATATGATATATAATTTATGTATCGGAAAAATTATGAACGAGACACGTATATTTTGGATATTTAAAGAGAGTTCTTGTTAGGTGAGAGTAGAACATTTGCGAAAAAATATATATCACTCGGGAGTTGGATAGCTGAAAAAAGTAAGTTATCTCGTTAATCGCGTTAAGATAATTAAGTAAATTAAAGGATGGTACCGTCATTTATGACTCCTTGGTATCATCCTTTTTATAATGGAGGGAATATTATGAAAGATTTTAAAAGTTTAAGTAAAGATCCAGTTGATGTAACGGAAGGAAGAATCTTAGAACGTTGGCTTAAAGATGACATATTAAATAAGTGTATTGAAAATAGAGGTAATGCACCATATTTTGTTTTCTATGATGGACCAGCAACTGCTAATGGGCATCCAGGCTTGCACCATATGGTTGCCAAATTCTTAAAAGATACTATTTGTAAATATAAAACTATGCAAGGCTTTAAAGTATTACGTAAAGTTGGTTGGGATACTCATGGTCTTCCAGTTGAATTACAAGTAGAAAAAGAACTTGGTTTCAACGGTAAAAAAGATATCGAAAGATATGGTATTAAGGAATTTAATCAAAAATGTCGTGAGTCGGTTTGGAAAAACGAAGAAACATTTACTGATTTAACTAATAAAATGGGCCAATTTATCGACCTTAAAAATCCGTATGTGACATATGATAATAATTACATCGAAACAGAATGGTGGATATTAAAGAAATTTTGGGAAGAAGGTTTGTTTTACGAAGGAGCAAAAATTCTTCCGTATTGCCCTAGATGTGGTACAGGACTTGCCAGCCACGAAGTTGCCCAAGGTTATGAAGAAATGAGTGTCGATACTGTAATTGTACCAATGAAAAAAAAGGATGAAGATGTTTATTTCCTTGTTTGGACAACTACACCTTGGACATTAATTGCTAATGTTGCACTTTGTGTTAATCCAGAATATGATTATTCTTTAGTTGAATCAAAAGGAACAAAATTCATATTAGCCACTAGTCTAGTATCTAAAGTTCTTGGTGATGAAGCAACCATTCTTGATACTTTTAAAGGTAGTACTTTAGAATATATCGAATATGAACAATTAATACCAGAACTTACTGTTGACCGTAAAGGTTTCTTTGTTACTTGTGATACTTATGTAACTGCTGAAGATGGTACTGGTGTTGTTCATATAGCACCTGCTTTTGGGGCCGATGATGCTAATGTCGGTAAGAAATATAACTTGCCATACTTAAATCCTGTCGGAGAAGATGGTAAATACATGGAAGGTCCATGGAAGGGAATGCTTGTATTTGATGCTGATGTTGAAGTAATCAAATATTTAAAAGAAAATGGCAAATTATTTAAAAAGCAAAGAATGGTTCACAACTATCCACATTGCTGGAGATGTCATTCACCATTAATTTACTATTCTAAGCCAAGTTACTACTTAGAAATAACTAAAATTAAGGATAAAATTGTTGCTAATAATAAGACTGTCAATTGGTATCCGGCTTATGTCGGTGAAAAACGTTTTGGTAATTGGCTAGAAAATCTAAATGACTGGGCAATTTCTAGAAGTAGATATTGGGGAACACCACTCCCATATTGGATTTGTTCTTGTGGTCACACCGAAATGATTGGATCAAGAGAAGAATTAGTATCCAAGGCCATTGAGACAATCGATGAGTCTATCGATTTACATCGTCCTTACGTTGATGAAGTGCATCTAAAATGTCCTGAATGTGGTAAAACCATGACTAGATGTAAAGATGTAATTGACTGTTGGTTTGACTCTGGTTCAATGCCTTTTGCCCAATATCATTATCCATTTGAAAATAATGATTTATTTGAAACCCAATTTCCAGCAGACTTTATCTGTGAAGGAATCGATCAAACGAGAGGTTGGTTCTATACGCTTTTAGTAATTTCAACATTTGTTAAAGGAGTAAGTCCCTTTAAAAATGTTTTAGTTAATGATTTGCTTTTAGATGCTGAAGGCAAAAAGATGAGTAAATCGCGTGGCAACATTGTTGAACCATTTACTACAATGAAAGAATATGGTGCTGATACAGTTAGATTTTATTTGCCTTATGTTTCACCGGTATGGGTACCACTTAAATTCGATATTAATGGTTTAAAAGAAGTTCATTCGAAGTTCTTTAATCCACTTAAAAATACTTATAACTTCTTTACAATGTATGCTAATATTGATGGCATTGATATTGATGAATGTGATATTCCAGTGAACATGCGGGAAGACATCGATAGATGGTTAATAAGTAAATATAATAAATTATTAAAATATGTAACTGATGCATATGAAGAATATGATTTAAATAAAGTAGTTAGAGCCCTAACAGACTTTGTATCAGATGACTTATCTAATTGGTATATAAGAAGAAATAGAGATCGTTTCTGGGGTTCTAAATTAAATGATTCCAAGAAAGCAGTATATAAGACAACTTATGAAGTATTAGTTGGCTTGTCCCAAATGATGGCACCAGTTGTTCCATATCTATCTGAAGAAATATATACTAACTTAACTGGAGAATATTCTGTTCATACATCAGATTTTCCTAAATATGACGAAGTCTTGATTGATGAACTTTTAGAAGAAAAGATGGATTTAGTTCGTGATTTAATTAGTATTGGTAGATATGTTAGGGAAGAAGTAAATATAAGAGTACGTCAACCACTAAGTGAAATTTTACTTGATGGTAAAAATGAACTAATTATCGGAGAATTAACTGAACTAATTAAAGAAGAACTAAATGTTAAGAAAGTAACGTTCGTTGATGATACGAGTGAATATATGAACTTCACTGTTAAACCAAACTTTAGAGTAGTAGGTAAAATATTTGGTAAAAATATTAAAGAATTCCAAGATAAATTATTGACATTATCTTTAAATGATATTAAAAAACTTCAAAATAATGAAATAATTAAAATGGAAATCGCTGGTGTTGAAACAGAAATCGATTCGACGATGACTGATATCAGAATTGATGCTAAATCAGGATTTAATGTTGGTATGGAAAATAATAACTTTGTTATCTTAAATATAACTTTAACTAATAATTTAATCAATGAAGGTATTGCTCGTGAAATAGTATCTAAAGTTCAACAAATGCGTAAAAATATTAATTTAGAACTTACAGATCGTATTATTATAAATTATAATGCTAGTGAAGCTATTATTTCTGCTGTAAATGATTATGCCGATTATATCAAAAGAGAAACACTAGCGACTGAAATAAAAGTTAGTGAAGATACGACTGATGAATTTACTGTTAATGATTTACAAGTAAAAATTGCTATTAGCAAAAAATAATGGTAAAATGGTTATGGGTCCTCGTAGCTCAGTTGGATAGAGTGAATGCCTCCGACGCATTAGGTCGCAAGTTCAAATCTTGTCGAGGACACCATAATTAGTATAAATGTGACTGTAATGGTCACTTTTTCTATAGAAAGGAAAATATGAATCATAAATATATTAATAGTAAAACATTTGAAATAATAGATGATGTCTTCGAAGTAGATGAAGATATTGCTGAGGCAATCTCAATACTTAATAAAAAGGGGTATTATACAAAGTATTGTTGTTCTGGGCATGTAAAAGACCCAAGATTATACGAATCTTACCCACTAGAAAAAGTAGAAAATAAAAATTTAGGTTATATAATAGATGATGAAAAAATATTAATGCCTTATACCAGTACAACTTTATATATAATGTTTGATAAAGAATATAACTTTCCTAGTATTCCCCCAAATTTTATTAAAGATGGTAGTATAATTGAATGTTTTATTGACTATTATGATAATAATACTAAAAAAAGTAGTAAGACTATAGATGAAGAAATAAAGCATGCTAATACTACTTTGCTTAATTGGGTAGAATCTTTACCTAAAAATATATAACATAACTCAGAAATGAGTTTTTTTAAATTAAAAAACTCTCACTAGAGAGTTAATTGAATTCTAAATAATATAATGGGTTAAAATTATGTTCTTCGATGACAGTTTCACCTTGATCTGCTTCTTTCATTTCTTCTGTTGAAACTAAGAAGTATCGATGTGATAAAAAATCCCTGCCATCACTACTAACTGGATCATCCCAAGTTAAATCGATATGTAACCAATTGTTTTCGAAATAAACAGCATTCCAAATATGTCCTGTAGTTGAATAGGATATTTCATCAGGAGTGGTAGCTACTTTAAAATTATTAAAACCAAGCTTAGTCAAAAATATTGCCATTAAATCAGTATAACCGTTACAAGTGGCATATCCTTCAAATAAAGGCCCATAAGCGGTATATGAATTATATTCGCTAGTATTTTCTTCGTTTCTTTCTATATCGTATTTAACATTATTAACAATATAATCGTGAATAGTTTTAAGTTTTTCATAATCATCCATTTCCTCAGTTAAAATACTTGCTAAAACTTGATCCGCTTTTTCATCTATAGCTGCAATTTCTTCATCGCTATACAAATATTCCACAGTCAATGTAACTTCACCATTTTCATTGATACTTGTTTTTACATTTGTAAAACTATTAAAAGGATGAATATAATTATTTAAATGAGTAAGAATTAATTCATCGCTACTAATATCAGCAACATCAGCTAGACACTTAGCATACTCATCGGGACAATAAAATGTAAACTGATCCCAACCATTATTGATAACACTATAATAAATATTTAATAAATCTTGATAAGAATAGGGAATATAATCATCAGTTCTTTGTACATATAAATAATCTATATCTTTAGTGTAATCATTACTATTCTTTATAACTAATTCTGGTTCTTTACTTATAACATTTGCCAAACTATCAGTTAAAGGATTAATAAAAACTACTGTTAAAACGATTAAAACTACACATATTATTGGAATAATTAACTTTTTCATTTGTTCACCTATAATAATAATAGCAAAAAAAAATAAAGTAAACAATTGTTACTTCATATTTTTTACTTTTTGTGTCAATCTTGCTTTTTGTCTATCAGCAGTATTTTTCTTTATTAAACCTTTACTAACTGCTTTATCAGAATATTTTTGGATATCTTTTACTAATTTTTCTGCTTCTTCATGGTTACCTGCAGCAATTGATTTTTCGCAGTTCTTAATAAGGTTTTGAACACGCATCTTAAGTTCATGATTATTTGCTGTCTTTTTAGCAATAACTTTTACAGCTTTCTTTGAACTTTTAATATTTGGCATAATCCAACTCCTTCCTTAGTTCGTAATAATTTTACCAGATTATTGCTTATTTAGCAAGTCATTTTAGTAAATAT
>CALVIU010000042.1 GCA_944331835.1 uncultured Bacilli bacterium
GATTATTTTGACAAGTCAAAATAATCTATAGTTGGTTTGTCGTGACTCTGTCACTTATGTTTGACAAACCTACATTTATGAATTTTTCTTCAAAAAAATTTACAAATATGGCTTCATTTTATTAATTTGACCTTCTAATTCATCTAATAATCCCAAAAGAATTTTTTGTTCATCCTTATTTAAATTATCCATATCGTTATTTTTAAAACCATTTAATTTAAGTATACCTTTATTCATTCCTTCAATCATCATTTTGACAATCTTTTTATCATCATCTTTTATTAATTTAATATCCGTATACATATCATTAAACATTTTAACAAACATATTTATTTCCTTGGGAGTTTCACTTTCCTTATTAAGAAGTTTACTAATATCAAGTTTATATTTTTGATAAACTTTCTTTTCAGCAACTATTATATCTTTTAACTCTCGACATAATATCTTATCTTTAACTTCATCGATACCAACAATACCCATCGTTACTACTTTGTACATTTCATTTAATATATCTATATTGTTGAACAAAAGTCAAACAAGTTTGACTGACCTTGCATCACTACAAGACATTTCTACTTCACTGAGTCCTTTGGACTCTCCATAGACCAATTTCGGATGGTCGCCACCCTACTATTTTTGTTCACTTATTTTAATACTAAACATTGCATATACATCTTTAAACCCTCAAACATTATATTTACACTGGCATTGATATCACGATCATGTAACGAACTACACTTTGGACATTCCCATCTTCTTATATTTAAATCCTTTACTTCCTTATTTTGATATCCACATACTGAACACACTTGACTACTTGGATAATATCTATTTGTTGTAAGCAATTTCTTATTTTGCCATTTGCATTTATACTCCAAGACTCGTTTTATTTCTGCTAATGGAATATTGATTAGAGATTTGGCTATAGAATGTAGTTGGTACATACCTTTGATATTTAAATCTTCCATAACGATAATATCATTTTCTTTAACTAGTTTGTTTGTTACATCATGCATTAAATGCTTACAAATGTTTTTAAGTTTCATAAATGCTCTTTGTATCTTTATTTTTATCTTATATCTATTTTTACTTCCAGACTTACATCTAGCAAGTCCCTTTTGTAATCCTTTGATTCTTTTCTTTACTTCTAATGAAGATAGGCTATTTTCTATTTTCTCGTTATAACTTGTTGTAATTATATCTTTTATTCCTAAGTCTAATCCTACTATACTTCTTGGAGTAAATTCAGGCAATATTAATGGTTCTTCTACTAATATACTTACATAATACCTACTAGCTACTCTTCTTATAACTCCACTTTTTATATTACCTATAAAATAATCTTTATTTCTATATCCTCTAAATTTTACTTCCTTTAATTTCGGTAATGTTATTATTTTATTTTGAAAATCAACTTTGATACTTTCATAATTTTTATCTTTATATGTATTTTTTATATTATTTGTTTTATAACTATTCCCTATATCTTTATTTTTAAATCTTGGAAACTCATTTTGTTTATTAAAAAATCTTTTATAAGCATCTTCTAGACCAAATAGTGCTGTTCTTAAAGAACAACTATCCACTTCACTTAACCAAGGATACTCTTTACACAATCCAGGTAATTCTTTTATTTGGTCATAACAAGACTTAGACTTACCAGTTTCTTTATAATCATTTATTTTCTCATCTAAAAAATGATTATAGATAAATCTAGCGCATCCAATAGTTTTATTAATTAATTCTTTTTGTTTATCTGTTGGATATATTCTTAAAACATATCCTTTAAATGTTGTCTGCATAATTTCCCCCTGAATGATAAATTAATTATACCAAACAAATGTATGTAAGTCAAGCAAATTTTTCGAAAAAGTATGACTTTCCTATTATACAAAAAAAACACCATTTATATTATGGTGATCTTTTTCCTAAATTATACTTCTTGCACAACTGCAATAATCATTGGCTTACATTCAGTTTCTTGATATAAATAATCACTTAACTTTTCTCTTATTTCTACCTTTATTTGATTGAAATCGACATGAGTTGGAGTTATATTTCTATTAATTATTTCTTCACAAATATTTTTAATTTCTTTAATCATATCTTGTGAATCTTTAACATAGATAAATCCTCTAGTTGTAACTTCCGGACCAACTAATAATACTTTGTCATGTTTATCAACAGTTGCACTAATTAAGACAATTCCATTTTCTGATAACATTTCTCTATCTTTAATAACTAAATCTCCGATATCATCATTACTTGTTCCATCAATTAAGACATCATCTATTTTGACTTTAGCAAAATTATCCACTAATTTTCCATCAACAAATGTTACAACATCCCCATTTTGTTTAAGTAAAATATTACTATCAGAAATATGTAGAGCACTAGCCAAATTAGCATTATTGACCATATAACGATATTCCCCTTTAACAGGCATATAATATTTTGGATTTATAAGTTTAATCATAAGCATCAAATCTTCTCTAGATGCATGATGTAAAATTTCTTTATCACTAGGGATAGTTTCAATATCACAACCAAACATAGCAAGTTCATTTTGTAATTTTACTAAAATCTTTTCCGTACTATCATATCTAGGTTCTGCAAAAACGATAGTATCCGTATTTTTTAAAGTAACAAACTTATCATAATTATTTAGTATTTTATTCATATTAGCATAAGGTTGAGTCTTATCATCCATAATTAAAAGAATCGCATTATCATCATTAACATTAGACAAATCTCCCAAAATCTCCGGATTAAAATCTAAATACCCTTCCTTTTTACTAAAATTAACCACATTTTGTAAACGTTTACCCATGATTACAATCTTTCGATGACTATTAGCGGCAGCTTCAAAAATTTCTGCAATTGTATATAAATGACTTGGTAAAACAGAAAACAAAATTCTTTTATCATGATGGTTAATTATATCTTTCCAAAATTCTACTAAACGATGTTTCGGTGAAGTATGCCCATTTTTTTCTGCAAAAGTTGATTCACACATCAAACATAAAACACCTTGTTTTCCAACATAAGCAATTTTACCTAAATCCATATCATAAGACCCTTGCATACTTGGATCAATTATAAAGTCTCCAGTATAACATATTGCCCCATCTTTAGTATTAACAACATACATTACTGCATCAGGACAACTATGAGCAACTGCAATTGGAAAAATTGAAACAGTTCCAAAATTAATCTTTTTATGTGGCTTAATCACGATAATATTAGATTCACTTACGCCATCTTCCATAAGTTCGAACTTAGTAAACTTTGTTGCATATACTTTAAGTTCAGGTATATCTTTTAATAAATCCGCAACAGCTCCCATATTTTCTTTATGTCCATGGGTAATAAATAATCCTTTAATTCTCTTACGGTTTCTTACTAAATAACTAAAATCTGGCATTATATAGTCAATTCCTAATAAATTACCACTAGCAAACTTTATACCAGCATCAAATACATAGATTTCATCATCCACTTCAATTACATAAGAGTTCTTTCCACTTTCTGAAAGTCCTCCCATACCAAAAATCTTTATTTTACTCAACATAATCACCTTCTAAAATTAAAAAATAAGTTCTTCGGTATCTAAATTATACCAAAAAACTTACTTCAAATCAACTTCTTTCTTCACTTATCAGTTCACTTATTTCGACAATTTCTAAGTCTTTATATATAATACTGTTGATAATTAACTGAATATTTTTAGTATCAGTATTTTTGCTAACATAATATATATCTCCACTCTCAATAGTATTTTTAATATCTATAACAGTACTATTATTTAATATTTTCTCTGTATTAACTAAATACTTACTATTCTTTTTACAAATATCTAAATTATTATCAGTAACATAACAAACATTTGGATTATCTGTATATTTATTTAAAAGAGAATCTAAATCATTAAAACCATTTACCTCCCCGTTTAACTGTTCTAATTTAGAATCCTGAGTAAAATTATCCATTGTAACTATCACACTAGCAGCAATATTACTATTAGCAAAAAATTCAACAATTTCAGAATCATACTCCAATATGAAAGCAACACTTGACTTTAACGGATTACCTTTAGTTATTATTTTATCAACATTACTATTTAAAGAAATATCAGGAAAAGTTATATCGTACATCAAATAATATGAATTAAATATTTCCATATCTTTCATATTATAATAACTATCCTTAACATCAACTACATGCCCATTTAAACCAGGAATAATATAATCTCCTTCAATTATAGCATTGACACTAGCAATCTCATAGGTATCCTTTTCAGCCTCAATTTGTTTATATAATTCATTACTTTCCAACATATAACTAGCAATTTTTTCTGTATAAAAAAAACTAAACATTACTATGGCAATAATTCCAATATTTCTAAAAAGCTTCAAATTACTTCACCCATTTAAAATATATGAATGAACCCAAAATTTCTTTAACAAAAAAACTAACCGTTTTTACAGTTAGTTATCCAATACGTTTTTTTACTAAATCAGAACCGCGTTTAGGGTCTTCAAATAGGATTTCATAAACTAATTTATCTTTTCGAAGTTCATCGATAAACATAACTTCTTCCTTAGTCATCGTCCTATATTCTGGCAAGTCAGCACTTTCTACCTTAATAATATTATCTGTTCCAAGTAGATAATCAGAAGATACACCTAAAATGTGCATAAATTCAATAATAGTTTCCAAAGTTGGATTTCTAGTTTCTTTTTCATAACAACAAATTGCTGATTTGCCAACGCCAACTAAATTACCAAGTTCTTCCTGAGTTAAGCCTTTTTTTCTTCGTGCATCCCTCAGTCTATTACCTTTAAGCATATATTTAACCTCACTTCTATATTTTTAGTATATCTAAGTAATAGATAATAATGCACAAAATCTACCTATAGTAAACTCATTTTTTATCCTTTGTTTTCTCTTTAACTTTATCTTTATTTCCACTAGATAAAAATGTTACTCTTTCGGCAACTACTTCAGTAATATACTTAGTTTCTTTCGATTCAGTTTCATAACTTCTATTTTGAAGTCGACCTTTTATTCCCAAAATATCACCGGTTTGACAAAACTCACTAGTGTTTGCAGCAACACCATTCCAAAGAATACAACGAATAAAATCAGTCTCATAAATACCATCAGAATTTTTAAAGGCCCTTTGAACCGCTAAATTAATTGCTGTATATTTTTTGCCGCTCTCCGTTTCAATTATTGTTGGATTCTCTGTAAGCCGCCCAACCAAAACCACCTGATTCAACATACTGACCTCCTTTCAATGACACTTTATCAGCATTTTTCTATAAATGCAAATAAGGAATTCAACAAATTAGATACTCTATTTTTGAAAAATTGAAAAATAATTATCATTTTTTTACAAGATTTTATATCAATTATCAAAATTAGTAAAAATTTAAAAAAACTAAAAAAACGTACATACAAATTTACCTATTGTATTTTTAACCAAAATTTGCTAAACTATTTACAGAATATAGGAGTGTTTGCTATGGGAGAAATTATAAATTTAAGTGAAACTATCAAGAACAGACTTGAAGAGAAGAAAGAAAAATATCCCCATTTAAAAGATTTTAATTATGATGAAGCGACAGATACACTAACATACAACGGATTATCTTTTAGTCCTGCCGGTTATGCATTAAGTCGTACAGATTCAGTATTCTTTCAAATGGGAGCACAAGATGTCTTTGAATATCTAAAAAATGCATTTTACTTTCAAAGTCCTAGCGAAATGTCTAAAATAAGAAATATGATAACTACTGAAATCGTCATAACTGAAGAAGAACAAAAAAAGTTAAAAACATTTGTTAGACAATATTTCAAAAGACTTGCAATCTATACAAATAATAAAATTCTTTTTGATAATGGAATAGAAAAAGATATTGATTTAAAAGATTTTGTCAGCGACTTATTAGAACGTCAAAAAATAATAAATGGAGTACGAACTGGCATCTATCATAGTGTTGCTGCTAATATAATCATAGAAGAATACAATGCTATAAGTAATGAATTAAATAATAATCAAATAATTCAAGCAAATGCAACCGAACAATCTAACGAGTTTACACAAACAAATGAAAATAATAATGAACTTGACCGTGGCATGAGTTTAACTCGGCAAAAACCTGGAGGATACACTTTCCCAGAACAAGAAGATATAGATCGCCAAACAGAAAGAAATCAACATTTAGGAATGGCAGGATTTACAAGTATCATTTTAATAATTGGTGCAGCAATAACATTTGGAATGTATTTAGCTTTACAACTTATGTAATTTAGCCAAACAAAAACCAGAACACACAAGTTCTGATTTTTTATTTCCATTAATAATTTTCTTTTCTAAGTTCAAAGAAACTTTGTGGATGTGAACATACTGGACATACTTTTGGAGCTTCCTTACCAACAACAATATGACCACAATTACGGCAAATCCAGATTGCTTCACCATCTTTACTGAACACTAGTTTATCTTCTACATTCTTAAGAAGTTTACGATATCTTTCTTCGTGTTCTTTTTCAATTGCAGCAACGCCTTCAAAAAGAAATGCAATTCTTTCAAATCCTTCTTCATGTGCTACTTTAGCAAATTCAGCATACATGTCAGTCCATTCATAGTTTTCACCTTCTGCAGCATCAAGTAAGTTTTCTGCAGTTGTAGGAATATCTCCACCATGAAGTTCTTTAAACCACATTTTTGCATGTTCTTTTTCATTATTAGCAGTTTCTTCAAAAATTGCTGCTATTTGTTCATATCCTTCTTTTCTAGCTTTTGATGCATAATAAGTATACTTATTTCTTGCTTGAGATTCTCCAGCAAAAGCTGCCATTAAGTTAGCTTCAGTTCTACTTCCTTTTAATTCCATTTTCTACTCCTCCTTTTGACATTCTTCACAAATGCCTTCTAAAATTATTTTGTAATTCATTACTTTATTATTTTTATAAGCATCAATTTGTTCAAAACCTAAATCATAAATATCAATAATTTTATGGCATCTAGTACATATGAAATGCTGATGCCAAGTTTTTCTATCATATCTAAGTTTATCAGCTCCATCAAATACTGCATCTATTAAATTAGCATCTTCTAAAGCTTTCAAATTTCGATAGACAGTCCCCAAACTAATGTTAGGGATTTTTTTTCTAGCCTCTTCATAAACTCCATAAGCATCTAAATGATCATAACTATTATTGATAATATCTAATATAACATTTCGTTGTTTTGTACTTTTCATTAACGCCCTCTAACTAGTAATGATTACTATTTAATTATACTAAAGACATTAAAAAAATGCAATGGTTTAAATTGCATTTTACTTATTTTCGACAATTAATTTAATAGCAGTCTTTTGTTCTCCATTTATTACTATATCATTAAACGCCGGAATGACTACTAGATTATCTCCCGTCGGAGCAACAAACCCCCGACATATTGCAATCGCTTTAATCGCTTGATTTAGTGAACCAGCACCAACAGTCTGAATTTCTACCATTTTTTTCTCGCGATAAATATTAGCAATCGCCCCCGCAACTTTACTTGGATTAGATTTTGATGAAACCTTTAGAATTTCCATTATAACATCCTCTCTTTCTATCCAATTATATTAAATAGAAAGAAAAAATATCACAAAAAAAGGAAGACTATTTCTTCCCTGTTAAATAAATTGTAAGTGGATCTACAAGTTCCAATATTCCATGAATCAAATAAAAGTATCCTAAAACTAAAACTTGAATATCATTTTCATAATATAAATTAATAGTTGTTAACAAACCACTTAGTATAAATAATATAAGAGTTACTATTTCTAAAATCCACACCTTATTCTTACGATCATTGTAATAGTCGGCTTTTTTCAATTTAATTAAAGACATAAATATTATCCAAATAAATAATGATAAAGCCAAATACCATGGCACATTGTCGACATCTAAGAAACATACTACAATTAGTGCAACAATTGATGCCAAAGTTGTAAATAGTCCTTCATAATCTTTCGACTCACGAACCAAAATAAATTTAATTAAATTAAGTAAGCCATATACTGCTAACACTGAAATAAAAATAAATTTTACTTTGACAAATTGAAACAATGGAAAAATAAGAACTAAACTACCACAAATAATTAAAAATGCTGCAATTATTAATTCAACTTTTTGTTTTTTATTCATAAGATTACCTCCACTTAAATAATAAGTTAGTTTCCATTAAAAGTCAATTATTTATTGTACTTTTTTAATATCTGCTATATAGGCATATTTCGTATCATGATATGCATCAATATCTTCATAAATCGTTCTAGCACTACTTAATATTTCTGTTATTCTTTTGACAGCAACATCTGTTTTAACTAAAGGAACAGTATTTCTCTTTTTAGTATCAAAAGATATATAAAAGTAGTCCGGTTTATTATTAGTACAAACTAAATTATCCGCAGAATTAAATATAGCCCAAGAAGAAAAATTATTTTCAAAAACTTGAATTATTTCACTTTCCTTTTTGCTGTACAAATCATCCAAAGATATTAGTCCTTTTTCACTAGCTTTTTTCACTAATTCACTAATATATTTCATTACATATTTATCCCTATTACCTTGTAATTCTTTAGCATAAACACTAACCATTTGACAAAATTTTAAGGCCGTACTAGCACTATTAAAACCAATTTCCGTTACATTATCTTCATTTTTTAAAACACACATATTATCATAGACTTCTTTTATTTGTGATAAAGTATGTGTATGTAACCAAACATAACATGTGTGTAAAACCCCATCCAACCGATCACAACAAAGCCGTGGTGACTTATTTTCTAGTATAGGATATTTTGCTAAGTCATTTAAACAATTTAAATCTATATTATCTTCTTTTAAATATTTAATAATTTCCTCATCGTCTTTTAACATATCAACAATTTTTCTCTCTGATGACTCTTGTTTTAAATAATCCCCATAAACATAATCAATAGTATGTGCAAAACATGGCGTACCAACATCATGAAGTAATGCTACAATAGTAGATTCCTTATCATGAGTAAAGTGCCAAGTCATATGAGCAACTACTAAACTATGATCAAAACGTGTATACAAAAATAATGGATTATAAAGTTTTGTATAATCACACCCACAAAATTGAGTAACATACTTTAATCTTTCCATCGTTTTAGTATTTAAATATTTATCTAAAAATTTGGGATATTCAGAATCTACAAATATATAAAGATAATCATTCACCAAAATCACAAACTCCTTCCTGATAAACTTTCATCGCGATTATCATTTAAAGATAATAATATTTCTAAAACATTATCCCAACCAGTTCGCCAGTCATAACCAGCTCTAACTACCCCAGCAGTAGCAAGTTCCTCATCAGTTATGTCTTTATTGTGATAAGAAGGGAATAATATTTTTACTTCTACTTCATCACCTTCAAAGTTTGGCAATCTATCATCAATTTTAACATCAGCTTTAAATAAATGTTTAGCACTTGTAAAAATAAAATTACCAGGTTTAATAAATGGTAAATTTTCTATTAAAAAATTATATTTATCCGCAAACATCCTGCCAGAACCTTTAATATCAAATGGATTAACACAAGAAGATAAAATATAAATATCATATTCTTCGCTCAATCTTTTTATTGTTTCTATTGCTCCAGGTAAAATATGGGCATTTTCATACATATTTCGTCCATTAAGAAATTTATTGAACTCAGCCATTCTTTCCGGTGGTATTACTGCTTCATCAATATAATAATCAGTAAAATCATCAATTACATAATTTGTCCACATAAACTCATTTACTGCTTCCAAAAATCCAGAAAAACAAATTACTTCATCGCAATCCAATAATAATTTTTTCTTTTCCATAAAATATCGTCTCAATTAATTGTACCATAAATTATTGCATAAGAAAACTCGAGTAATAAAGGCTTGAGTTTTAATCAATCTGGTGCCCTTTTGGTGGAAGTATAACAACCATTAGACATAAATTTATAGGTAGTAATAACTACTAACTGATATAAGTATATCATATTTTTCATAAAATATATAGCAAATATTTGACTTGTTTAATTTTTTGGTATAAAATAATATTCACATTAAAGAAGGAGGTTTTAAAATGTCTAAAATAGAAATACTAGATCAAAAGGTTTTAGATAATAGAAAGGTTATTTTACAAAGAGTAAATGATA
This sequence comes from uncultured Bacilli bacterium, assembly GCA_944331835.1. GTDB lineage: Bacteria > Bacillota_I > Bacilli_A > RF39 > UBA660 > Onthocola_B. The sequence continues at coordinate 10,226 of CALVIU010000042.1, forward strand.
ATGGATTTGAGCATAGTAGAATTATCTTACCACATTTGACTGATGATGAATTACTAGTAAGATATAAAAGAATTAAACCTATAGTTTCTTACCAAGAGTTATATTATTACTTAAAAAGATATAATGCTCAAATGATGAGAAATCAATCTTATATTTGGAACATTAAAAAGGATATAAGAGAACAAGTAGATATGACTGATGTTAAAACTTTAGCAGAGTTTCCTTGCTATCATACTTATGGATATTATGGTTTCTTTAAACCATCTATTGCTGAAGTTTTGCAACAATTTCCTGATGATGTTTTAGAAGAAGCAAATGCTTTTTATATGACATCAACTCCAGAAAACGAATATGATTTAGGATTACAAAGCGAAATTGTTAATGCTGGTTGTCATCGTTCTGCTGTTAAAGCATTAGTTTTAAAAAAATAAAAGTCGTGGCAAGTTTTATTGAAACAAAGTTTTAATGAAATTAGTGATAGACTTTTTTCTTTTATTTTCATTACAAAATTTGGAAAAAACATAATTTTATTTGGCTTTATGCTATGTTAAAATTATGCTTGATTGGGTTTCTAAAGGGAATTTTCCTTTGCACACCGTTATTGGCTCTGTCAATAGCGTAGTGTGTTACTATAATGGAATTATAGTCTTTAAAATCGAGTATTTAAAATTTGCTCGATTTTTTCTATATATCAATATCTTTGTCATCATAATCTTTAGAATATAAATAATCATTTATTTCTTGTTCTTTAGAAGTATCATTTGCTATATCATGCAAATCAAAATTATTATACAAACTTTGTGTATAATATTCTTTTATACCTAATACAACATCATCTTTATCTTTTTCAGTTCCAATTTTAAGTAATCTATGA
>CALVIU010000043.1 GCA_944331835.1 uncultured Bacilli bacterium
TAGAAATCATAGTACAATGCAGTTATAAAACTTTTTGCTTGCGCAAAAACTTTCATAACTTGCTATACATTATACCACAAAAAAAGAAAAATTTTACTTTTTCTTCTTTTTAGCTAAACTCCTTACTAATTTTAGATTGCCCTCATTCTTATATCTTTCGTAGAATTCATGATCAAATAGCATATCTTTTAAATCCATATTGTTTATGTCTTCTTCTAGATCTTCTTTTATTTTTTCTTGTTTTTCTGATTCTTTGACTGACTCTTCATTTTTAATTTCTTTAGTTCCATCATATAACTCCTTGATATAACTACTTAATGTAAGTATTTCACTTAGCACTAGTGGACTTAAAGCAATGCCAAATAATTTTAAACCTCCAAGTTCTATCACTTTAGTAGCAATATCAGCACCTAAATAATTAATAAAAGTAGGATCTGCCAATAAATAAGAAACTGTTATGGTAAGCCCAGCAACCCACATTTTTATTTTCCCTACTATATTAGATTTAATATTTAAATTATTTTCATATTTTAAACTTTGGACAGCAGCGATGCCTAGTTCTAAAACAATTGGTGCTATTGCTAGTGGTGTAATAGACATCAATAATAACATATTGACAATTAAAAAAGCTTTATCACTAATGCCATCAAATAAACTTCCAAAAAAAGTCGAAGATTTAAGCTTCCGAGCAAGTATGCCATCGATAAAATCTGTAGCAAAACAACAAGAAGAAAGAAGAGCAGTAGCTACTCCTCCATATATTTTAAATACTGGAATTAAGCAAATTATGCCTACTGCTCTTAAAGCTGTAAAAAAATTAGTTATGCCAAATTTGGCCCATTTATTCATCTTATCCCCTACTCTCTCACACGACAAAATTTATTGTAGCACACTCCCCTATTTTTGTAAATTCTAACTCATATGTAGTTGTATCAACAGTTATTGTAATATTTGTTATATTTTCTGTGTCAGTTAAAACTGTTACTTGGTATCCTTCTTTATCATAAATAATAGTTCGCATGTCACCATTTTTAGTAACTGAATACAAAAATTCACTTAGATTATCAAAAACAAGAGCAATATCTAAATAACTACTGTCAACATTTTGATATAATGTATCAATTAATGTAGTATTGTCTAGGTTTACTTGATAAGTTCCAGTGTCATCAACAAAGTATTTAATTACACCAGTTGCATCTTCTTTAAAACCTAGTTCCTTAGTACCATCTTTTATTCCTGTATAAATATATTTAGAATCTGAAGTTGTAATAGTATAAACATATTCATAGTTATTTTTAAGTAATTTATCTTGCATATCATTATAATTTTCAAATTCGTATGTTGGTGTTTCTACCTCTTCATTTTCATTATTTGGAGTATCATTTATAACGTTATTTGAGTTATCCCTTTCAGAAAAAATTACTATTGCGATTAGAACAAAAATAAAAATCATCCATAGCCCTAATTTAATAGCGGCTTTACCTTTTTCGCTTTGCCAAAAACTGTTTTTGTTATCCATTCTAATCTACCACCTTATTTAAATAGTCGTTAACTTTTATACCGTTGATAAAACTATTTATATCCATTTTCTTTTTACCAAAAGGTTTTATCTTTTTTAAGTATATTATTCCATCCTTACAACTTATGCCAAATTTATCTTTACTTATTTCAACAACATGTCCTGTTCCCTTACTATTAGTTTTTATGAATTCTGCCTCAATAACTTTTATTTCTTTATCATCGATTAAGATATTTGCAAGTGGCCAAGGGTTTAAAGCTCTTATTTTATTGATAATATTTATACCAAAATCGTTAAACTTTAATCTCTCATCTTCTCTTTTAATCATAGGAGCAAGAGTATAATCATCAGTTTGCTTAATGCCAATCACTATTCCATTCAAAATATTATTTAAGACACTTTCTAAGGTATCTTTACCTAGAATGGATAGTTTATCATGCAATGTTCCAACGTTATCATCACTTTCAATTGGTATTTCAGCTATTTTTATAATATCTCCAGTATCCATGCCTTCATCCATAAACATGATTGTTACCCCAGTTTTCTTATCCCCATTCATAATTGCCCATTGAATCGGAGCTGCCCCACGATATTTAGGTAATATTGATGCATGAACATTTACACAACCGTGTTTTGGTAAATCCAATACCTCTTTAGGTATTATTTGACCATAAGCACAAGTAACAATTAGGTCAATATCTAACTTTTTTAACTCATCATAATCACGTCTTATTCTAATTGGTTGAAAAACTGGGATATTGTGCTCCATAGCTACTTTTTTAACTGGACTATAGACTAAGTCTTTTTTTCTACCTACTTCCTTATCGGGTTGTGTAACAACCATAACAACATTTGTTTTTTCAATTAACATTTCTAGTACTGGCACAGAAAACTCAGGAGTCCCCATGAATACAACATTTTTATCTTTCATATAATCACCATGTTTTAATTATATCATAATTCAATATATATTGAAATAAAAGAAAAGAGACTGTCAAGAAACTAATTAATTCGTTTCACGACAGCCCCTTATCACAATTTAAGCAAATATTTTCGCCGTTTTTATCGACGATTAATTCACCACACTTTGGACAAACTTCACCGGTTGGTTTATACCAAAGCGCATAATTACATTTTGGATAATTATTGCAACCATAAAATATTTTACCTTTTTTGGTAATTCTCTCCACAATCATTCCTTTGTCACATTTAGGACATTTGCAAACTTCTGTAATTTCCTTTTTTTCTTTTTTTATATATTTACAAGTTGGGTAGTTGCTACAAGCAACAAATTCACCATATTTTCCTTTGCGGATTACTAAGTCTCCCCCACATTCTGGACATGTTTCTCCAGTTGAAACGGGAGCCTTTTTTTCCATTTCCTTGAAGGCTTTTTCAACTAATGGCTCAAATTCATCATAAAATTCATGTAAAACTTCAATATTATCTTTTTTAGCTTCAGCTATTTCATCTAAGTCTTGTTCCATATTAGCGGTATACTCGACATTTACAATATCACTAAAGAATTCTTGTAATTTATCTGTAGTTTCTTCCCCTATTTCTGTAGGTTCAAACTTTTTATCTTTGAGAATAACATATCCCCGATCCTTAATTGTTCCAACAATTGTTGCATAAGTACTAGGTCTACCAATTCCTAAAGATTCCATTTCTTTAATTAAACTACTTTCTGTATATCTTGGGGCAGGTTTTGTAAAATGTTGAATTTTATCAATTTTATCAGCAGTAATGACATCAGATTTATAATTTTTAAAATCCGGTAATATTACATCCTCACTATCTTCATATTCACTATATACTTTTAAATAACCATCAAATTTTAAAATACTACCAGTTGCTTTAAAAGTATAACCATTATTTTCAAGTATTACAGTAGTTGCAAGTGTCTTAGCATCTTTCATTAATGATGCTAGTGCTCTAATATATATAAGGCGATATAACTTATATTCATCGTTAGATAAATAAGCCTTTACTGATTCTGGAGTACGCATGATACTTGTTGGTCTAATACCTTCATGAGCATCTTGCACCGCATCATTTTTCTTTCCTTTTTTTACATAACCGATATATTCATCACCATAGTTACCTTTAATATAATTGTAGGTTTCTGCAACAAATGAATCAGATATACGAACAGAATCAGTACGCATGTAAGTAATAAGCCCTACTGTTTCATTACCTAAATCGATGCCTTCATATAATTGTTGGGCAATTTTCATCGTTTTGGATGGTGCAAAATTAAGTTTTGTTGAAGCAAGTTGTTGTAAAGTAGAAGTCTTAAATACTTCTCTTGCTGATTTATTTTTTTCTTTTTCGGTAACCGATTCAATCTTAAAGGAACGTGATAGTTTATCTAAAATTTCATCAGCAGCAACTTCATTAGGTATTTCTATTTCTTTACCATGGTATTTTTCTAAAACAGCTTTAAATGATGAAAAATCTGCTTCAATTGTCCAATATTCTCTTGGCACAAATGCTCTAATTTCTCTTTCGCGATCAACTATAAGTTTTAAAGCAACACTTTGCACCCGTCCAGCTGATTTACCACCAGTTTTTCTTTGCATAAGTTTCGATAATCTAAAACCTATGATACGGTCAAGTATTCTTCTGGTTTCACCGCTTTTAACCAAATTCATATCAATTTTACCTGGATTATTAATAGCATTTATTACAACATCCTTAGTAATTTCATTAAATACTACTCTCTTATACTTTTCATCAGGTATTTTAATTTCATCATAAATATGCCAAGAAATAGTTTCTCCTTCCCGGTCTGGGTCGGTTGCTAGATAGATGGTATCAGCACTATTTACTTCCTTTTTCAAATTATTGACATCTTTAGTCTTTCCTTTAATAATGACATAATTAGGTTTAAAATCATTTTCTACATCAACCCCTAAACCAAACTTACCAGTTGTAGCCAGGTCTCTAATATGTCCTTTACTAGATACTACCTTATAATCACTTCCTAAATATTTTTCAATTGTTTTACATTTAGCAGGTGATTCCACAATAATTAAGTTTTTCATTTATCCTCCTATTGTATAATCCTCAGTTTGTGCTTCAGCATTAGCATATGTTTCTTGTTCACTTGCTAGTCTTGCTAAAGATTCACTTAAATATTCATAGTAATTATTTTGAATAATCGCTGAACTCATTTGCATTTTAGCAGTAATTATTCCATTAATTCTTCTTATTTCTTCATAACTTACAAGTTCATCAGTATAGTATTTTACCTCACTAGTAGCAGCATTATAATATACTAAATCATTTTTCCATGAACCATCTGCAAAAGCAACAAGATTCCAATAATTTTCATCGAAAACATCACTACCCATATAAAGTCTTGGGTCATAATTAATTCCAAAAAGGTTTGCAATTGTTGGAGTTAAATTAACATAAGATGTATATTTATCTACTACTTCTGGTTCTATTTCACTGTTATAAATTACAAGTGGTGTTTTTTCTCTTTCGTAGTCATTTAAATCGTAATCTAATACTTGATTAATAGTTGTATCTTTAAGCCCATATGGATAATGGTCTCCGAATAAAACTATTACTGTATCATCTAAAATACCAGCAGTTTCTAAGCGATCAAGCAAAATACCTAAAGCATTATCAAGAGTCTTAAGTTTAGACATATATCTTCTTAAATCATCAGGATAATCTGTTCCTTCAGTAATGCTTAAATATTTATCGCCTTCAACACTTGATTGATTATATGGTTGATGACTAGATACTGTTGTAAGCCATAACATGAAAGGCTCAGTTGTATCACTTAAAGTTATATCCATTGCTACATCCATAAAATCTTCATCGCTTGCCCAGTTTTTATATTCATTAAAATAAGGAATACCTAAATCTTGAACACCATAATATCTACCACTTCCCATATTGGTATGAATAGTATTACGGTAATAATAATATTCTGTATAATCATGCATACTACTTGTTTTATAACCAGCATTATTAAACAAATTAAATATCGCAGTTGAATATGTATTATCTCGGTAAATGTTTGCAGTGCAATTGTTTTGAATTGAATATAAACCAGTCATAGCACTGAATTCATTATTACCAGTAGCACAACTATTTCTTGGGGAATAATTATTAGTAAAACTTATTCCTTCACTATACATTTTATAGAAGTTCGGATATAAATCGGGATTAATAAATATCTCATTTACTGATTCCATCATTATAACTATCAAATTCTTACCTTCAAACATACCAGTATGGTCATTATAATCAGTAATTGTATTATTAATCAAATAATTATTTATGTTATTTAAAGATGTATCAGTTTCTTCCTCAATTAATTTTTCCCATAAAGTATCATCAAACGTTCTATTAGTATCTTCAAAACTAATATTATCATCAGTTGCATCAAAAACATAAGAGTCTGGTGGATTAACATATAATGATTTAATATCTAATAAACCAAAACCAATTACTCCGAATTCATTTATAACTAGACTTGGAACACTAGGATATTGAAATAATTCTTCATTACTTACGGTTTGTAATTCGTTTTGCATAAATTTAGCAGTTAAAGTTTCATTATATACCAAACCAATGACAAACAAAACTAAGACTGTAGAAATAATTCTAATGCCCGGTTCATACTTAATATGAGATTTTAAAACAAATTTTTTATTAAACTTTCTTTCGGTATATTTATCTAAGAAAACATAATATAAAACTAGCAATATAAATGGTAAAAATATAAAGTAGAATTTACCTAAGAATGATAATAAAAATTCTCTTATGTAGGAAGTTACTGCTCCCAATTGACTAGATGTATTAAAAGACATATATACTCCAATAAAGTTATTGAATCCTAATTGTAAGAAAGAATATATAGTAAATACAAAACTTACTAAGATAATAATAACTTTACTACATGTCTTATTAGTCCAAGACAAAACAAAACTAAGAATCAAGGATATAAAACTTAGTCCTAAGATAATACGGATAAGTGATACGTCAAAAACTTGAGAACCACTTATCAAACGAAAAGTTATTTCTAATAAAAATGTAAATACTAGAATAATCAAAAAATTTTTAATTAAATTATTGTTTAACAGCTTCTTCATGTTTCCTCTTTTCTGCAATTTCTTTAACAGGTTTATAACTCAACCTATAATTATCTAATATACCATATTTTTCTAGATTTTCAAGATGTTTTTTGGTAGGATATCCTTTATGAGATTTAAAATCGTATTCAGGATGTTTTTTATCAAGCTCATACATCATAGCATCTCTCGTAACTTTAGCAATAACACTGGCAGCAGCAATTGTTTCTGATAAAGCATCACCATGTATTATTGCTTTACTATTTTCATAAGGAAGGGGCATTGCATCACTTAATATATAATCAGGTTTTACATCTAATGCTTCTATAGCTTTTTCCATAGCAAGACGAGATGCTTCATAAATGTTTATTTCATCAATCGTCTTAGCATCAACCACACCAATTCCATAACTTATAGCATCCCGCTTTATTATTTCATAAAATTTATCTCGCTTTTTTTCACTTAATTTTTTTGAATCAGTTAATCCTTCAAGATAATAACCAACAGGAAGAATTACTGCTGCAGCCACAACTGGACCAACTAAAGGGCCTCTTCCTACTTCATCAGTTCCCGCAATTAATTTGTACCCTTGTTCATATAATTCCCTTTCATATTTTAATAATTCTCTTTCCATCTGTCAAATGTCACTCCCCTAATGCTACCATTAACAACATCATTATATACTTTTATGCATACTTTCTCATAATCAATTTCTTCATTTTTATAAGCCCCTATTTTATTCGCAATTTCTAAAAATACTTCATTAGGGTCTTTCGATACTTCAATTTTATATCTTTCTTCTAATATATGCGGATAATAATTTTTTAGAAAAGACACTAAATATCCTCCGATATCTGTCATATTTAATATCTCCGGTTTAATAGTTGCTGTTGCAGCCAAATTAAATGCTTCTTCATTATCTTCAATCTTTGGCCACAAAATTCCTGGAGTATCTAAAAGCAATAAGCCATTATTAGTCTTAAGCCAATTAACTTGTTTCGTTACCCCCGGTTTATTGCCAACATTAGCAACCTTTCTACCTGCTAGTTTATTTATAAGTGTACTTTTACCAACATTAGGTATACCAATAACCCCTACTTTTATTTCCTTAGGTTTTAATCCTTGTTGCTTTCTTTTTTCTTGAATTGGCTTCATCATTTCTTTAGTTATATCAATTAATTTTTTATAATCCTGATTATTAGTTAAATCAAGCATTACCACCTTATATCCTTTTTCTTCATATAACTTTGCCCATTTATTAGTAACATTTAAATCACATAAATCTTTTTTAGTCATGACTAAAATACGAGGTTTATCACGTAATATATCATCTATGTCCTTAATTTTAGATGACATTGGCATTCGGGCATCGATTATTTCATATATACAATCTATAAGATTCATCCGTTCTTTTAATTCTCTTTTGGTCTTAGCCATATGCCCTGGATACCATTGAATCGGACTATTGTTCATTTTTTTCACCACTTTCCATATATATATGAAGATTAATTTCTTCTTCTGTTGGTAATTTATCTAATATATTCTTAGGTAACTGATTATTTAATTTATATGTTGAAACACCAATGGGAACATTAGCCGACTGTAAAGACCAATCTACAGTAACTCTATTTTTTTCTCTGCATAATAATAGTCCAATTGTTGGATTATCATATTCTTTTTTTAATAATTTATCAACTGCTGTAACATAAAATCCTATCTGTCCAACATATTCAGGTTTAAACTCTCCAGCTTTTAGTTCTACTACTATATAACATCTTAATTCTAAGTGATAAAATAACAAGTCTATATAAAAATCCTGATTATTAACTGATATTTTATACTGATTACCTACAAAACTAAATCCTTTACCAAGTTCTAATAACACATCTTTGATTTTTGAAACCATATTATTTTCCAATTCTTGTTCTTTATAATTATTATTTAATGAAATAAATTCAAAAATGTAAGGATCTTTTACTGTATTATTTACTAAATCACTATTATTAGGAGGCAATAGTAAGGAAAAATTATTATCACTTTTACCAATTCTTTTATGAAATTCTGCATCAATTTGAAGTGCTAAAACGTTCCTACTCCATCCATTTTTAATGGCATTTTCTGCATATATTTTTCTTATATTTTTATCTTTAATTTTTTCAATCAATAATAAATTATGACCCCATGGTAATTTGGCAACAAGTTGTTGCCAAATTACATCGTCTTTATACTCTTCATAAAATAGCCTCATTGATCTTATATTTCTTTCTGAAAAACCTTTTATATTTGGAAAAGTTAATTTGAGTTCGATAGATACTTGTTTGGTAAAATTATTACCATATTTTTTATTTTCTGAAACTATCTTTCCCAATCTGAAATATAACATTATTAAATTGCTATTGATTTGTTGTATTGCTTTTATTTGTGCATTTAAAATTTCTTCCTTTATATTACCAATTATTTTTTTAAAGTCTTCTTCTAACATAAATTCACTCCTTTCTTATTTAATAAATGATGAGAGGTTTACCTTGCGGTATCAACTAAAAAAATACTCTATTTTTTGAATAAAAATAACTATTTTGAGCCATTTTTTGTTATTTTTGAGTTATTTTAAAAAAACGTGTAAGATCTATATGCTTGCAAACCCTTTATTTATAAGGATTTCTTGGAGGGGTTTACTAAATCGGTATCAAGCAGTTGATTGGATTATTATTCATTTTCATCACTTCTCTCATAAATCTATTATATTATATCATGTTTGTACCCAAAGAAAAAAGTGGATATAAATCTACTCTATAAATTGTAATTTAACGAACTAATCTCTTTACTCTTTCAGCATAATCATTTGCATGATTTATGCTAATATCTCCGTGATAATATCCTTGCAATACTTCAAGTTCACTATTTGGTATTAAATTAACAATTTTAGTTGCTGATTT
>CALVIU010000044.1 GCA_944331835.1 uncultured Bacilli bacterium
TAAGTGGTCGTGCAAGTACCCCAAGTGGGACAGTTCAAAGTTATAGTGGTGATATTACATTAACTACTAATCATGTATCAGTAAATAATACTGTTATTGCTAATAGTGACGCTGGTACTAAAATAACTTTAGATGTAGACTATAATACTACTTTAGCAATACCTGATGGTGTTACAGTAGTTATTCCAGAAGATCATACCTTAACAGTTCCTACTAATGGAATTAAAGTAGGTAATGGAACTCTAGATTTACAAGGAAAAATGGTTAATGGTAATGTATTAATTGAAAATACAAATGGTTATTATCCTACTTTAAGAGATGCTGTTCAAAGTATTAAATTAGATACAACCGGTACAGAAATTACTTTATTAAATGATACTAATGAAACTAGAAATATATCAATTTCTAGAAAAGAAATTAAAATTGATTTAAATGGTCATGATGTAAATAGTACTACTGGTATTACTCTAGCAAATAGTGCTACAATCGAAATAACTGATAGTAGTGATTCTGAAGGAACGGTTAATACAACTGTTACTAATAGTGGTAAACTTACAATAACTGGTGGTAAATTCTTAAGTGTTCCAACAACTAATCAAGGAGCAACTACTACTTTAGTTGGTGGTACATTCCCAAGTGATGAAATTGCTGATTTAGATGTTCCAGAAGATATGGAAATAGTTGTTAATGAAGATGGTACATCATCAATTCTTTACAAAATAGCTGATTACACAAAAGTAGATGAAGCAATCAAAAATGCTGAAGCAATTGATAGAAGTAAATATACTGAAGAATCATTAAAAGTTTTAGATGAAGCATTAGCAAATGTCGATAAAACTTTAAGACTTGATAAACAAGCAGAAGTTGATGCTATGGCTGAAGCAATAAATAATGCTATTGCCAATTTAAAAGAAGTAGGCAATGCAATTGATAACCCAAGTACAAGTGATAATGTCTTAACTTATGTTGTTCTTGGTGGAATTTCTCTATTAGGAATTGCTGGTGCTAGTCTTTATTTAAAGAAAAGAAATAATTAATAATTTAAAAAGATGACTGTTGTCATCTTTTTGTATGTATTAATTTGATTGTTGTGTTCTTGGTTTTCCTTCTTGAATTATAGTACCATCCTCGATGTCAATGATTGTATCATCTCTTCTAAATTTGTAATCTTCTTCTTGATAAAAAATAGCTGGTGGCTCCGGTATATTTTCTTTTTTATTGTAATCGACCGGCGGAATTAACGCCAACAATAATACTGCTAAAACAATCTTCAAATTAATCGCCTATCCTTTAAAATATTGTAGCAAAAATGAGCACAAATATCTAGTTACTGTTGAATATGATTTAATAAAAGTGTAAATTGACTATGGCCTAAAAGTTTGTTAAAATTACGTTATACAGGAGTTGAGTTTAATGACAAAATTAAAAGAATTATTTAAAAACAAGAAGTTTTTAATTGTGTTTATTATTATAGTTATTCTAATAATTGCTTTAGTAATATTCTTATGTTTATTTAATAGAGAAACTAAAGAATTAAAAGAAAATAATTATACTAGTTATTTAATAAGTGAAAATGAAGCATTATTAGAAATTGAATTTAAAGAAAGTTATTATGAATGTACTAAAAGAGGAAAAGTAAATACTTGTAGTGATGTAACAAGGAAAGTAACAAATGTTGAAGTTTTAGTAGATACAGATGTAAATTTAGATAATTTAGATTTAGAAAATACCATCATAAACTTTGTTAATGCTTTACTGGATAATGATGTAGAAATTAATGATTTAATAATTACTTCTAATTATGAATTTAAAGATGAATTTGTTACTAAATTAAAAGAAAAAACAAATGGTGATATAAACATTTATTTAGATTATCAAAAAAATATAGATGATTTTAATACAGAAGTAAATTATTATACAATAACCTTTGATACTGCTGGGGGAAGTAGTATTGATAGTATAGTTGTTAAAGAAAATGATGTGATAACTAAGCCAGATGATCCAACAAAAGAAGGATATACTTTCTTAGGGTGGTATATTGATGATGAAGAATTTAACTTCGAAGATTTAGTTAAAAGTGATTTAACTCTTGTTGCTAAGTGGGAAGAAAATAAAAATAGTAGTTCAGGAAGTTCATCAAGTGGAGGATCTACTACAAATACTGATGGTAAAATTAATTTAAATAATAATTTAAGTGCTACTGTTTATAAGAAAAGTACTGGTAGTCAAGATTGCTTTTTCTATATATTTGCCAGTAACTTACAAGATTTGTACCCAGATGCAGAATATAATGCCATATCTAATGGTACAACTAGAGTAAGTTTTTGCCCATTTCCAAAAAGTGATTGTCTTTCTTCAGAAATCGCTTTAGATGACTTAAATAATAGCAATTTAGTATTTAATGCTAGTAAAGAAAGGTCTTTAGAAAATACTTTGAAAAAATATGATAATACAGCAGGATTTAATTTAGTATCATTTAATAATGATAATCATAAGATTAGTTTTGAATATGAATATATTACTTTTAATGGCATGAATGTTGCTGATGGTACTACTGCTAATAAAGAAGTTGTAAATGCTTTAAAAGGCGCATACTTATTTCAAGGTCCTTGCGGGGGCTATGATGCTTCCGAAAATATTACTGTAAATGAAGAAATATGTGAAAAATTCAATTTGGATTGTGGCAGGTGGTAAAATGAAATTCTTTAAAAAGAATTTTCTTTTAATTTTGATATGTTTCCTAAGTTTTACTCTAAGTGTTAATGCTGCTACTAATCCTTATGGTAAATATCAAGATTTATATGGGGTTAAAACTGTAAGGTGTACTTGGTATGCGTGGGAGCAGGCTTATATCAATGCTGGAGTTGCTTTACCTGGATGGGGAAATGCCCAAACTTGGTATAATTCTGCTGCTATGGCGGGTTATTCAGTTGGTAAAGAAGCAAGAGCTAATTCGATAGCAGTTTGGTCTAGTAGTGATTCCTATGGACATGTTGCTTATGTTGTTTCAGTTGATGAAAGCGGAGAATATATGACTGTTAATGAGGGCGGAATACCTACTGAAGAAAATGAAGGTATTGTAATTGGATCCAAGCTTTCAACTAGCACTTCTAATTTAATTGGTTTTATATATTTGAGTGATGCTCCAAAAAGTTCTGGTGGTAGTACTTCATCATCTAATAACTCGGAATCTAAAAATAAATCTAGTAATAATAACTTAAGTAATTTGGAAATTGATATAGCAGATTTTAAATTTAACCCAGAAGTTACTGAATATAATTTAGAAGTCCCATATAGCACTAAAATAATAAGCATTAAAGCCATTTCTGAGTCCGATAGAGCAGTTGTTACTGGAGCGGGTGAAAAAGCTTTAAAAGTGGGTGAAAACAATTATAGGATAGTTATTACTGCTGAAGATGGAACAACTAAAGAATATAAGATAAGCATTACAAGAAATGCTAAAGTTAGTGATGAAGAAAAAGAAACTGTTATAGAAACCGAAAAAGAAGTTAAATTCAATAATAATATTTTAATAGTAGGCGTTTTTATCATTGTAATAGCATTTACTTTGGTTGTCATCTTATTAATTAAACATAAAAGAAAATAAATTACATTAATAAAATATGTGCATAAGAACTCTGTATATTTTAAGTGATTGATGAAGCAAAAATGTACATGTTAGTCGCTTCCGGATGGTGCGAGTTATAAATGATTCCGGTCGTAAATGTGAAAACTTTATCATTTATCATTATCACTTTATCACTTATCACTTTTATCACTTATCACTTTTATCACTTATCACTTTATCACTTTATCACTTTATCACTTTATCTTTATCATAATAATGATAGAGTTTTCTTTTTAGTTATGGTATAATATTTTTAAAAAAAGGGGGCAATGAAAATGGACATTCTAGACCCTCATATTTGGCGATTAAAGATAAAGATATTTTGTGGTTTATTCCTTTAAGCAGTAAAATTGATAAACATAAAGCAATTATAAAGAAAAAAGTTGAAAAATACGGTTCTTGTAAAACTATAATGATTAAAAAAATTGCTGGTCAAGAGCAGGTGATATTAATTCAAAATGCTTTTCCAACATTAGATAAGTATGTTAAAAGTAGACATACAATAGATGGAAAAGTGGTAAAAATCCCTGAAGCAATAAAAAAGGAAATAGTAGATAATTTTAAGTATATGTTAATATTAAAAAATAATCGAGGGTTAAATTTATTTTTTACTGATATTGATAAAAATAAAGAAATAATGCTACAAGAAATTAATTAACGCTTTAAAGACAAGCCCACATTTACTTGAACAATAGCCGTTAATGAACCACTTTGTATTGTTGGAAACATGGTGGCCATGGTAATCAATCATGCTTAGAGGTATGTTTTAATATTAAATATGGAGACTAAATTTATTTTTTATAAATAAGTATATTCTATTTTTTTATAGATTATGATAATATACATTTTCAAACAAGATTAAATATGATATGATTTAATCGTGAAAGGAAATAATAATATGAAATACAGAAATAAGATTTTAAATTTATTTAAAAATGGTTATTTAACTACTAAAGATGTTAATGATAATAATATTCCTAGATTTTATTTAACTAAACTTATTAAAGAAGGCAAAATAGAAAGAGTAAGTCGTGGAATATATATTAAGAAAAATGACTTAGTTGATGAGTTTGTAATTTTACAAAGCAAAAGTAAAAATGCTATTTATTCAAATATGACAGCTTTATATTTACATGGTTTTTCTAATAGAATCCCAATAAAATATAATATTACTATTAATAATGGATATAACGGCTCTCTTCAAAAAGAAAAAAACGTTAATTTATTTTATACAAAAAGAGAACTATTAGAGTTAGGAGTAATTAATTATAAATTGGATTCTGGTAATATTATTAGAGTTTACGATTTAGATAAAACTATTTGTGATATTATTAAAAACAAAAAGAAAATAGATGCTGAAATTTTTAATAAAGCTATTAGAGAATATTTCTATAGTAAAAAGAAAAATACTTTAAAACTATATAAATATGCTAAAAAGATGAATATTTATAATAAAGTAAGAGATACTTTTGAGGCGTTTGGGTAATCAAAAATAAGATAGTCTAAATGCAAAAACATCAAATAAATATTTTCTTAGCCTCTTTTTCTTTTTACTTTATATTATGAACACTAATAATTTATTTGTTATAGCAAATTTTAATAAATAGATAAAACAATATTATCATATTATTTATTGGGTGATAATATTGTTTTATAATGGTATCCATACACGTATTAGGTATGTATTTTTAATTGTTACTATTGTTCTAATTATTGCAATTGTGAGAGTATTTTATATTCAAGTTTTTGCATATGAGAAATTAAGTGCACTTGCTGAATCTCTTTGGAGTAGAGAACTACCAATTTCAGCAGATCGTGGAGAAATAGTTGATCGTAATGGAGTAGTGCTAGCTACTAATATAACTACAACATCTTTAGTAGTTATTCCTAATCAAATTGAAGATAAAGAAGATGCTGCAAAAAAAATTAGTGATATTTTAGGTAGTGATTATGAAGATATGCTTGCTCATTTATCTAAAAAAACGTCGATTGAACGAGTTCACCCCGAAGGAAGACAACTAGATTATGAAACTGCCGAAAAAATTGATGCCTTAAAAATAGATGGCGTATATTTGGTAAAAGAATCAAAAAGGTATTATCTATATGGCGATTTATTAAGTCATGTTTTAGGGTATGTTGGTATTGATAATCAAGGGCTATCTGGTTTAGAACTTTATTATGATGATTATTTAACCGGTGAAGATGGTTCAATAAAATATTTTTCTGATGGTAAAGGTCATAAATTGGAACTAGCAGAAATCTATGAGGCTCCAACTAGCGGAATTACATTACAACTTACTATTGATATTGAATTACAACAAGCAGTGGAAAATGAACTTGATAATGCTATGTCTAAATACGATGCCGATAGTGCTATTGCTATAGCCATGGATCCAGATACAGGAGAAATACTTGCTATGGCGAGCAGACCTAATTTTGATTCTAATGATTATCAGAATTATTCTGCCGAAGTTATCAATCGAAACTTGCCAATTTGGATGACTTTTGAACCTGGTTCAACATTCAAGATTATTACTTTATCAGCAGCCATCGAAGAGGGACTAGTCAATATTTTTGAAGACCGTTATACAGATTCTGGAGCCATAACTGTTGATGGGGCAACACTACATTGTTGGAAACATGGAGGTCATGGAGATCAATCGTATTTAGAAGTAGTTGAAAATAGTTGCAATCTTGGTGTCGATACAGCAACATATATAAATTTCAAGAAAGTCCTTTAAATAATCAAAAAACTTCTACCCAAATTGATGTTTGTTCTTCATTTAATTTAATTTATGATAATGTAATTTACCAAAATAATGAAGAAATAAAAATCAGTAATGAAAAGAATATAACCTTACCGACTTTAAAAGATACTAGTAAAAAAATAAATAATAAATTGTTTAATGTTGATACTAATACATACAAAAATATAGTCTATAACAAAAAAGAAATATCAATAAATTTATTTGATAAATTAGATTCACAAATATTATCTATCAGTAATAATATAATTAGAAATTATTTGGTAAAAAATGTAGTTTATAAGTTTAATAACAAAATTATGGAAATACAAATTAATCAAAATAATCTTGTTGTTTCATTTCATAGAATTTCTAAACAATTTGATACAAAAAATAAGATGTTTATTCGCAAGGGATATGAAAATGGAAACATTTGTTATTCTATGGTTGTAGAAGATGACTTTGTTTGTGATTATATATTTGAAATAATGAAGAAAACCTATGACTTTTTGGTAAATCCACCAAAAAGTTTAAGTGAAACACTATTTGATATTTTAAATGATAAAATTATTTCACTATCTAATTCAATAACCTATCATTATACCAATAAAGGTTTAGTATTTAAGGATAAGAGAAATTTTGCAATGATAAGCAAAACTAGATATGGTATTTATTTAAAACTGTTAAATGTAAATAATGATAATCACATTTTAAAGATTATAACTCAAAAAACATACGAACCACTATGTCTTTCTTATAAAATTAAAGAATTATCTGATATTGATATAATATTACCCTTTATACAAGAAAGTTATAAGTTAAATAAAATTAATCCTACCGATTTAAAAAATGAATATTATAAAATTTATATTCAATAATGATTTGACAATGTCATTTTTGAGAGGTACCATTCAAGCGATGGAGGATTATTATGAGTTTATTAGATTATGACTATCGTATTAAAGAAAGGAAAATTATTCTTTATTACAACACCTTATTATTATCAGAATTGTTATATTTAAACTATGAATTTTCTAACAATAAATATCATGGAGTAACTGGAAACGATGTATTCAATTTATTAAATAGAAAAATTCAATTAACTAAACAAGAAAAACAAAACATTATTAATAATGCTACATTTTTGATTAAGTTTAAATATAATAGAAATATAAAAAATTATAATAAATTAGATTTTGAAGAAGATTAAGTTCTTCTTTTTTTTGTAGTACAAAAAAACAACCCTTGTACTAGCAGTTGTTTATTGGTTTTCTAAAATATTTTAAATATTTCTTTCTAACATTATAAGCATTTATCATTTCTTTATAACTATTTATATAACTTTCTAAAAATATTTGTTTATGCTCGTCTTCATTATGCTTTTTAGAATTTTTAACTCTAGGTGTATTTAACCAAGTTTCTAATTCATCAGTAATATTATAAAATAAATAATATACTTTACCAGCACCCATTTGGCAAAAAACTAAATCAGACAATAAATTAGCAATGGTTTTTAGTTCTTCAAAAGTATAAGTATCAATTTTTTTAATAGTAATATCGTTATCTTTTAAAAAGTTGGTAACCATATCAATATATTTTCCATTATATATAAAATTAGAAATAAAAATTTTATAAATGTATTTATTTATAGTTTTTTTATCTTCATCATTGCCTAATTTATTTTGAAGTGTTAAGTATTCATATACTAAATCTTTATTACATCTAACTATTGTTATTAAAGCAAAATTAATTCCTTTAGTATTGTAAAGATATAACTTTAAAGTATCCACTAAATAATTTAATAAATTCAAAAAATGTTCAGCACTTATTTGATTATTAATTGTTCCAATATCAAAATAAAGAGAATCTTCATTAATGTTATTAATAGCATCATCAACTTCGCCAACTCTCAATACTTCGTATGTTTCTGGTGTAAAACCCGAAGACCTTAATAGTCTATATTTTAATAATGCTTTTTTTGTTTCTAAATTCATCTAATTCCTTTCTTTTTATAAAATGCACAATCTTTGCAAGATTTTGTTTTTAAGGCATCGCATTTTATTTTAGATCGCCAAGCAAAGCAGTCTTTCTTATCATCACTATCAACACTTACTGCTTTTTTGTTATTTTCTTTCATTAAAATTTTCCTTTCTTTTTACTTTCAGAAATTGCAAATAATACATAGTTTAATTTGCAATGTTCAAAATCAACTTCTGTTTCAAAATAAGATTTTTTGTATGGTTCTAAATGCCAATAATACTGCTTATCTTTTTTAACAATACTAATAACAAACTTTTTTCTTTTATATTTAACAATTAGAGTAGAATCATCTAAATTCCAAGTTATTTTATATCCCATTTTATAATAACTATCTATATTTTTAGGATCGCTAATAAAAGAATCAAGTTGTTGTATCATCAATTTAGGTATATCTCTCATATTAAACCTACTTTAAAACAACTTATTAAAGTATTTACTCATCACTCCTTTCTTAAATTTATTTATGTAGTGATCAGTTAAATTAACTATACAGTCTAGGTTGTGGTTATATTCTAAATTAAATCGTATCATATTAATTGTAGGTGATACGATGAAACT
>CALVIU010000045.1 GCA_944331835.1 uncultured Bacilli bacterium
AAACATGTTTTATAATTAATATATGGAGTGATGTAGAATGAAAAAAATAGTTGATGGCAATACTGCTTGTAGTAAAGTTGCTTATTATTTTAGTGAAGTATGTAGTATTTATCCGATAACACCTTCTAGTCCAATGGCTGCAAATATTGATACACTTACTGGAACTAATTTGTTAAATATATTTAATTCCAAACCTCGGGTTGTTGAAATGGAATCTGAGGCAGGAGCCGCTGGAGCTATGCACGGTGCACTACTTTCAGGCTCTTTAGCATCAACATTTACAGCATCTCAAGGATTACTTTTGATGATACCTAATATGTATAAAATGGCTGGAGAAATGCTTCCGGGAGTAATCCATGTAGCATCACGATCTTTAGCCACCCATGCTTTATCTATTTTCGGTGATCATCAAGATATTTATGCAACACGTGCCACCGGTTTTTGTATGCTTGCTTCATCTAGTGTATTTGATGCCCAAAATCTAGCAGCAGTTGCTCATCTTTCAGCGATTAAAGGAAGTCTTCCTTTCTTACACTTTTTCGATGGCTTTAGAACTAGCCATGAATATAACACTATTGAAGAAATACCTGAAGATAAACTTTTAGCCCTAGTTGATCATGATGCTATCAATAAATTTAAAGAACGTGCTTTAAATGTAGGCAATCATTATCAATATGGCATGTCTCAAACTGAAGATATATATTTTCAATGCATGGAAGCAAGAAATAAATATTATGATGCTATGCCTGATATTGTTAACGATTATATGACTCAGATTAATGAAATAATGAACACTAACTATAAACCATTTAATTACTATGGAGCAAATAATGCTACCAATATAATTGTTGCCATGGGTAGTGTTACTGATACCATCAAAGAAGTTGTTCAAAAACTTGGCAATGTTGGCTTAATTGAAGTTCATTTATATCGTCCTTTTAGTCAAAAATATTTTCTAGATGTTTTACCTAAAAGTGTTAAAAAAATTGCTGTTTTAGATCGTACCAAAGAAAGTGGTTCTATCGGTGAACCATTATTCTTAGATGTCTGTGGTATCCTTAAAGATACTAATATCAAAATCTATGGTGGCAGATATGGTTTATCAAGTAAAAATACAACTCCTGCTGATATTTATGCCGTTTATAAAATGCTTGAAGATAATCCTCATCATAATTTTACAATCGGTATAACGGATGACGTTACTAATTTAAGTTTAGCACCATATCCAATCGATATTGCAAGTAAACATCAAGAAATATCAATTTATGGTTTTGGTTCTGATGGAATGGTAAGTGCCAGCAAAGATATGTTAAAAATAGTTCATGAATCATTAGATAAATTTGTTCAAGGTTATTTTGAATATGATTCTAAAAAAAGTGGTGGTGTAACAGTATCTCACTTACGTTATTCTGATAATGAAATAAATGAACCATATTATGTAACTAATCCAAGAATAACTGTTGTTACTAAAGATATATACTTCCGGATGTTTGATATAGTAGATAATCTAAAAGATAATGGAATACTTTTAATTAATACTATTAAAAATAAAGATGAATTACTTAAACTTTTACCTAATAAAGTAAAGAACATATTATTTGCCAAAAATATTAAAATATATTTTATCAATGCTGAAGATATTGCTTTAAAAAATCACATACCTGGTAAAATAAGCAAAATAATGGAAGTTTTAATTTTAAAATTACTAGATATTGAAAACTCTTTAGAAATAGTTGAAGAGAGTGTCAAAAAGGCTTTCGCTACTAAAGGTGAAGATATTGTTAATAATAATATATTAGCTATGCATGATGCAATTGATAAATTGGAAGAATTAAAAATAGAAGAAAATTACTCTGAAACTATTAAAGTAATTGATGATAGTGTAGTAGACTTAATGAATCATCGTTTAGGAAATACTATTCCAGTAAGTATGCTTGAAGATTATGCTTATGGTCGTTTTCCGGGAGCTACAACTAAACTTGAAAAACGCAATATTTCTAATGTCGTACCATTCTGGAATAAAGAAAATTGTATAGAGTGTGGTATGTGCTCACTAGTTTGTCCTCATGCTGTAATAAGAAGCGTAACTAGTGATGATGAAAACAAAGGTATTCCATTTATTGGGGCTGATGGCTTACGTTATGTAATTGAAATAAGTGAAGAAGATTGCACCGGCTGTGGTCTATGTGCTGGCATTTGTCCTGGCAAGATGGGTAATAAAGCCTTAACTATGATTGAAAAGAAAGTTAAAGAAAAAAGTGAACTTACAACCAGTATTAAAAACCCTTTAAATAAATTTACTATCAAAGGTTCGCAACTAGAACGTCCATTATTTGAGTTTAGTGGTGCTTGTGCTGGCTGTGGGGAAACTCCTTACATCAAATTATTAACCCAACTCTTCGGCGAAAAATTAGTTGTTGCCAATGCTACAGGTTGTTCAAGTATCTACGGAGGTTCTGCACCATCCACCCCATACTCTATTCCTTGGGCTAATTCTTTATTTGAAGATAATGCAGAATTTGCCTTCGGTATTCATACATCTTACAAACAAAAAAGAGATCGCATTGAACACATAATGCGCGAATCTCTAGACTCTGTAGAAGATAGTGAAAAAGAATTATTTACTAAGTGGTTAGAAAATAAAGATGACTTTGCTATAACGATGCAAATTAAAGAAGAATTACAAGATAAGACGATTCCCAAAGAATTACATGATTTACTAGATTATATTCCAGCCCGTACAGTTTGGGCGATCGGTGGTGATGGTTGGGCTTACGACATCGGTTATGGTGGCTTAGATCATGTCTTGCATTCTAATGAAAATATTAAAGTGCTAGTTCTTGATACGGAAGTATATTCTAATACGGGAGGTCAAGCAAGTAAATCAACTAAACTTGGAGCAGTTGCTGAATTTGCTAACTTAGGTAAAAAGACTGCTAAAAAGGATTTATTTAAGATTGCTTCTTGCATCCCTAATTGTTATGTAGCAAGCGTTTCTCTTGGAGCCAATATGATGCAAACAATCAATGCTTTCAAAGAAGCTGAAGAACACAATGGGCCTGCCATAATAATTGCTTATTCACCTTGTATCGAACACGGAATTAAAACAGGTATGGGTTGTAGCATTAATGAAGAAAAACTTGCTGTTGAATGTGGCTATACCTTGCTTATGCGCTATGACGGTGAGTATCACTTAGATTCTAAAGAACCAGATTTTGCTAAGTACGAAGAATTCTTAAATAACGAAGTACGTTTCAATGCTCTAAAAATAAAGGAACCAGACTTAGCAAATGAAATATTATCGGAACAAAAAGAAAATGCTATTGAAAGATATAACTACTATAAAAAGATAATTGATAATAACAAAAAAGAAACCAACTAACGGTTTCTTTTAAATTACAAAAAAATACGAAGCACTCTTGCGAGTGCTTCAAAAGAATAAAAAGGGGTTGACTAGTGTGATACTAGCACCAATTCGCCTTTAAGTGAATTGGTGATTACTATCCTAACCGATTTTATCAAGTTTGTCAACATTTTTTTAACATTATGTTATAATATTTTTGGGAGTAAATTATGAACTTAAATTTAGTGAGCAAAATTGGACCAAAAACAGAAAAAATTTTAAATAAAATCAACATATTTACTGTAGAAGATTTACTTACATATTATCCATATAGATACAATGTAATTAAATTTATTAATATTGATGAAGCAAAAGAAAATGAAACTTGTTATGTCTTAGCAACAGTATTAAGTGACGTTAAAGTAGCTTACATCAAAAGAAACTTTAATAGACTTTCCTTTATTGCTTCTAATAACAATAAAACATTCAATATAACTATTTTCAATCGGGCATTTTTAAAGAAAAATTTAACGGTTAATAGAGAAGTAGTTTTAATTGGTAAATATAATCCTTTAAAAAATTCCTTTGTAGCTAGTGATATTAAATTTAATGTCGAAGATGAAAGAATAGAACCCATCTATCATTTAACGGAAGGTTTAAAAAATAGCAATGTTGAAGCTATCATGACCGAAGCCTTAAAAATAAAATATGACTTACCAGATTATGTTCCAGATATGTACAACGAAAAGTACAATTTAATATCTAAAAATGATGCCATAAAACTTATTCATGAACCTAAGACAATCAATGATATTAAAAAAAGTGAACTAAAACTTATC
Source organism: uncultured Bacilli bacterium (assembly GCA_944331835.1). Taxonomy (GTDB): domain Bacteria; phylum Bacillota_I; class Bacilli_A; order RF39; family UBA660; genus Onthocola_B. The sequence goes on from CALVIU010000045.1 coordinate 4,183, forward strand.
TATGAAGAATTATTTGTTTACATGTTTAAAATAAATTATTTAAAACAAATAAATAAAAAGGCAGAAGGCATTCAAAAATCTTTTGATATGCATCTAGTTGAAGACTTTTTAAATAACTTAAGTTTCCGTCTTACTACTGATCAAGAAACCGCTATTAAGGATATTCTTAATGACATGCAAAGTAAGTCACGAATGAATCGTTTAGTTCTAGGGGATGTTGGAAGCGGTAAAACTGTTGTTGCAATTGTTGCCATATTTGCCAATTACTTAAGTGGTTACCAAAGTGCTTTTATGGCTCCGACAGAAATACTAGCCAAACAACATTATGAGTCCCTCCAAAATTATTTTGCTCCATATGATATCAAAATTGGTTTACTTACAGGGAGTCTTACTAAAAAAGCCAAAGAAAAATTATACGAGCAAATAAATAATGGCGAAATTGATGTTGTAATTGGCACCCACGCTTTATTAAATGAAGGTGCAGCGTTTCATAACATAGGATTAGTAATAACTGATGAACAACACCGTTTCGGTGTAAATCAACGTAATCTATTACAGAATAAAGGCATCAAAAAAGACGCTGATGTAATTTATCTATCAGCAACTCCTATACCCAGAACATATGCTTTAACTATCTACGGCGACCTAGATTTATCGCAAATAAAAACTAAACCTAATACAAGAAAAGATATAATAACTAAAGTAGTACTAGAAAAAAATATTCGTGAAGTATTAGTGGCTATGCTTGAAGAATTAAAAAAAGGTCACCAAATATTTGTGGTTTCTCCCTTAATTGAACAAAATGATGAACTCGATTTAAATAGTGTCAATTTGTTAAAAGAGAAATTAAATACAGCCTTTAATGAACGAGTACCAATTGAAATCCTTCATGGTAAACTTAAACAAAAAGAAAAAGATGGCTTAATGTTAAGATTCCAAAATGGTGAAATAAAAATACTTATATCCACAACAGTAATTGAAGTAGGAATTGATATACCAAATGCCTCTATGATGGTTATTTTTAATGCTGAACGTTTTGGCTTAGCAACTCTTCATCAACTTCGTGGACGAGTTGGTAGAAGTGATATCCAAAGTTATTGCTACTTGGTAACAAATGTATCTGATAATGCTCGTCTTAAAGTTATGGAAGAAAGTAACGATGGTTTTTATATCAGTGAAAAAGACTTTGAACAACGTGGCCAAGGAGACCTATTCGGAGTCAAACAAAGTGGTGATATGACATTTAAAATTGCTAATCTAAAAAGAGACTACAAAATTTTATTACAAGCAAAAATAGATTCTGAAATTTACCTTGCAAAGTCCCTATTTAAGGGAAATTCGTTGTACGAAAATTTAACTGAAAAAATAAATTTTTTAGATTAATTATAAAAAAATATTGACAAATAAATAAAAAAATATTACACTTATACTAGCATGATAGATATCATGCTGATAACCTGATCTCTCTTACGAATCTCAATGTGAAGAGATCAACCAAAACCCCCTGAGACTAGCCGGAAGGCTAGTCGTTTTTTAATTTAATAAAAGTTTGTTTGAATATGTTGATTTGTAAAATCGTTATGCTATAATAAATAATTATATTTAAAGAAGGTGAAATAAGTGGATAATAATTCGAATGAAACATTATTAAAACCAATGCTAAAAATATCAGAAATGGTACCATATTTAAAAAATAAAAACATTAATTTTGAGTTGATGACGGAAATAGAAGCGGAGGAATATTTAAAAAATAATAACAATTATTATAATTTAACATCATACAAAAATAACTTTGAAAGATATTTTATTGATGGAAATTTTGTTGATAAATTTATAGATTTAGATTTTGCCTACCTTAAAGATTTAGCTATAATCGATCATAGAGTAAGGTTAGTACTTTTCAAAATGATAATTGATATAGAACACTATTTAAAAGTAAGAATACTGAATTTAATAGAAAAAATAGATGAAGAAGATGGATATAAGATTGTAAATATGTTTTTAGAAAAAGATTATAACGATGATAAGTTCCCTAAAAAAGTTCATAATAGTATCTTTAAAAAAATAGGTAGTGAATACTATCAAAAAATATTTTCTAAATACGATTTAGATAAAGATAAAAAATTGGAAAATATTCCAATCTGGGAATTCCTAGAAATAATAACATTTGGGGAACTAGTAAACTTTTATGAATTTTTTTCTAAATACTATCAATTAGAAAAAGAAATTAAAAATGTCTTTATTTTAAGAGAAATAGTAAAATTGAGAAATGCTGTAGCTCATAATTCTTGCGTACTATGCGACCTTAATCAAAAGGATAATAAATACGCTCCTGATTTTAAAATAGTTAATTTTTTAAATAATTGTGGAATCGGAAAAGAAACAAGAAATAACAAACTAAGTAATTCTAGAATAAGACAAATGACATATACTTTATATATGTTTAATGAAATGGTAACAAGTATAGGAGTTAGAAAAAACGTTGCAGAAGATATAAATAAATTATTTTACGAAAGAATAATCAAGCATAAAGAATACTATAATAATAATGAACTATTGAAATCAATATATACATATTTTGATAAAATAATTAAAAAAGAGTATAATATCAATGTTGATTAAATAGTTTGACACAGATAATATTTTGTGCTATATTATTTGTGCAAGGAAAAAATGGTTATACATTTTTGCAAGGGCACTGTCAATATGATGGAGCCCTATTTTTCTATCTAAATATTAAAAAATAAAAAAATAAAAAAATATAAAGAAAGGAAAAAATAAAGTTCAAAATTTTGTAGAAAATACTTGACTTTATTATGAGAGGTTATGTGAAAAAAATATTATCGGCAAGTATTGTCGTTATTGTTATATGGTTAGGAGCATTTATAGTTGGATATTTAAAATATCACAGTTTTGAAGATGGAGATGTTTCTAATGCGAAAATAATTCGAGTGGAATCCGAAATTTATTCAAATGAAGAAATAAATAGTGCAATTGCTGTAATTCTAGAAGAATTTAAGGAAAATTATAATGGTTGCTCACTATTGGAAATTAAATATATAGGTGATGAAAAAAATAATGACTACATTGATTGGGCAACAAGGCATAATAAGAGTGAGGTAATTGTTTTTATTTCGAATTTTAAAGTTGGTCCTAATGCCGGAGATGGTGTACTAAATCCAAACAGTGAATATGAGGGTTATAGTTGGATTTTAGTGAGAAATGAAAACGAAAATTGGATATATGTTGATGGTGGTTATGGATAATTGACTAAAACGACTAATATAGTTGTTTTTTGTGTAAAGTTGTGTTAAACATAATGACTGATAAGTAAAAAAGGTGTATAATTAATATAGCCAAACAAAAGATAAAGAAAGG
>CALVIU010000046.1 GCA_944331835.1 uncultured Bacilli bacterium
CCTTTCTTTATCTTTTGTTTGGCTATATTAATTATACACCTTTTTTACTTATCAGTCATTATGTTTAACACAACTTTCTAAAAAGAGTATGGAATCATGGGCACAGTCCATTTTAAATAGAAATGTTTCAAATAATATTCTAGATCTAACAAAATATAAAAACGATGATATAAATAAAAATTTATTAACAGAAAAATTAAAAGAGTATCGCCGTAATAAGGCCAAGAATAAAAATATACCAGCATATTATATATTTACTGATAATGAAATGGAACAGATAATAAAGTTACATCCCAAAAACTATGATGAACTAGCAAAATCTAATATTTTAAATCAAACAAAATTAAAATTTCATGGTGCTGAAATAATAAAAGTAATCAATAATAATTAGTTTTATAGACTGTTATTAATATTTTTGATAAAATGTTCTTAAAGGAGAAATATATGAAAAATAAAATAATTCCAATTTTAATATCTGTGCTATTTGCACTATTCTTATGGTACTTCATGTTACCACCACTTAATCCGACGAGTCCGTCATTCTGGGTATATATTTTTACCATTGGTGTCTTTACAGCAATTGCCATTCTTCTATCGACAGTTACCCAAACGATTGTCTTAAGAAGAATTAATTCGAGTAATATTCCTAGATGGTTTTTAAATACTGCTGGAGCTGGAGCAATTATTTTAATATTAATTTTTATTATCAACATTGCCGTATCTCCTGTATTTAATGCCAGTAAATATGCAACACGTATAACAGTTGATGAAACTAGTAGTTTTACTGAAGATGTTGCTCCCGCTGATTTTTCAAAGCTTCCTTTGCTAGATAAAGAAAGTAGCCAAAAGCTTGGGGATCGTGTTATGGGACAAGCAACTGAATGGGTAAGTCAATTTTATGTCAGTGATTTATACACCCAAATTAATTATAATGATGAAATAATTCGTGTTACTCCAATTGAATATGATGGTATTATCAAATACTTTACTAATCGTAGTGAAGGAATCAAAGGATACATTACAGTTGATTCAACTGATGGTTCTGCAGAATTGGTTACACTTGATGAAGGCATGCATTATATGCCAAGTGCTTTCTTTTTTGAAAACTTATATCGTAAACTTCGAATAAGTTACCCAACAACAATTTTTGATGAAGCATCATTTGAAATAGACAATGAAGGACATCCATATTGGATTGTTCCAACGATTAAATATACCGGTATCGGTATGCGTAAAGAAGTATCTGGTGTTGTAATATTAGATGCTGTCACTGGAGAATCCGAAAAATATGCAATCGGCGAAATACCTTCATGGGTTGATCATGCTTATCCATCTGATTTGATAATTGAACAACTTGATAACTGGGGAGAATATAAAGAAGGCTTTATCAACTCAATATTTGGTCAAAAAAATGTAACTGTTACAACTGAAGGATATAATTATTTAGTAATGGATGATGATGTTTATCTATATACCGGTATAACTTCTGTATCAAACGATGAATCAATTTTAGGATTTGTCATGGTTAACTTACGAACTAAAGAAACTCATTACTATAGTGCTCCAGGTGCTAAAGAATACAGTGCTATGGATTCTGCTGAAGGGCTAGTTCAAGAAAAAGAATATGTTGCAACTTTCCCACTACTTATCAACTTAAATAATCGACCAACTTATTTGATGAGCCTAAAAGATAATGCTGGCCTTGTTAAAATGTATGCTTTCGTCGATGTCGAAGATTATCAAAAAGTAGTTGTTAGTGATTCTGCTTTAGGTATCGAAGCAGCAGCAGAAGCTTACCTAAATGAAGTATCAAACGAATATGATTCCAACAATTTACAAGAAAAAACAATTACTATTTCAGATATTACAACTGCTGTAATCGAAGGAAATACCAATTACTATCTAACAGATAGTGAAAATAATCACTATGTAGCATCAATCAAGGATGGACGCAATATATTACCATTCTTGACTACTGGTGATGAAGTAGTAATTACTTATTCAGAAGGAACAATCGGTCAAATTGCTACCATTAAATATCCTGAGGATCAAGAAGAGTCTTGATTCTTTTTTTGTCAAGCAAGTAAATTAATTGGAAGAAATATACAGAAATATGTTAAAATTAAAAAGAAGGAAGTGTAATTTTGAAAAAGAAATTTTTAAGATGCCCAATCTGTGGCAATTTAGTTGAAGTTATAAATGACTCTAATGTTAGAGTTATGTGTTGTGGAAAACCAATGGAAGAATTAGTTGCTAACACAACTGATGGAGCAACTGAAAAACATGTGCCAGTTGTTGAAATTAATAACGAATTAGTAACAATCACTGTTGGAGAAACTCTACACCCAATGACTGAAGAGCATTACATTATGTGGATACATGTATTCACTAATTTAAAAGAATATCATTTTAACTTAAATCCTAGCGATAATCCTCAAGTTAAATTCAGTAAAGACATTAATGAAGAAATAATCGAAGTTAATGCTTATTGTAATTTACATGGTTTATGGAGCACTAATTAAGGAAATACCCAGTTTCCTTTTTTCTTTATTTTTAAACTTATTTTTGCTATACTAATTTTAAGGAGAAAACATATGGAAAAAAATGAATTATTAACAAAACTCAACGAATATAAAAATAAATTATCTGAATTAGGGAGGTATCTTTGACTTAGATAGTAAACGTCAAGAACTAAAAGAATTAGAAGAAGAAACTAAAACAGATAATTTTTGGCAAGATGTTGAAAAGTCTGGAGTTATCAACAAGAAAATTACTAACTTAAAAAAGGAATTAGAACTCTATGAAAAGTTATCTAAAGAAATAGAAGATGACCTTGCTATAGTTGCTAGTGATGAAGATGAACTTTTAGAGTTAGTAACTGAAAGTATTAAAGACTTAGAACAAGAATTAGAGAAATTAGAAACTGCTACTCTTTTATCTGGTGAATTCGACGAACTCAACTGTTACTTAGAAATTCATCCTGGTGCTGGGGGTACTGAATCTTGTGACTGGACAAGTATGCTTGCCAGAATGTATGAAAGATTTGCTGAAAAAAATAGTTACAAGTGGGAAATAATTGACGAACTTAAGGGCGATGAAGCTGGACTTAAAAGTATAACTCTAAAAATAAGTGGGGATTATGCTTATGGCTATTTAAAAAATGAAAGTGGAGTTCATCGTTTGGTACGAATTTCCCCATTTGATGCCGGAGGTAGAAGACATACATCTTTTGCATCAGTTACTGTAACACCAGATATTAAAAGGAATATTAATGTTGAAATAAAAGAAGAAGATTTAAAAATCGATGTCTATCACTCAAGTGGTGCTGGAGGACAATCTGTTAATACTTCCAATTCTGCAGTTAGAATTACTCACTTACCAACAAAGATTGTGGTAACTTGTCAAAATGAACGAAGCCAATTAAAGAATAAAGAACAAGCATTATCTATGCTTAAAACTAAAATATATATGATGGAATTAGAACGTCAAAAGGCTGAAATGGCGTCCTTAAAAGATACGGCAACTAGCATTAATTTTGGTAGTCAAATTCGCAGTTATATTCTAGAACCATATAAACTAGTAAAAGACCATCGAACTAACTATGAATCTACTGATCCTGATAAAATACTTGATGGTAATATATATGATATGTTATTATACAATCTAAAAAATTTATAGGTGGTTTATGAAAACAGAATTAGAATTTTTAAATAATAACATTAAAGATAATACTAGTGTTGTTGTTGCTTGTAGTGGTGGCCCAGATTCCATGTGCCTTCTTAGTTTAGTTAACAACTTAAAAACAAGCAAAAAAATTAAAGTGATTTGTGCACATGTTAATCACAAATTAAGAAGAGAAAGTGAAGAAGAGGCTATAATGGTTCAAGAATACTGCAAGAAAAATGGTATAGTATTTGAACTACTAGAAATTACGGATTATCTTACTGGAGATTTTAGCGAAGAAGACGCAAGAATTCGCAGGTATAAATTCTTTGATCAAGTTATAAATAAATATAAAGCCCAATATTTACTTACTGCCCATCATGGTGATGACTTAATCGAAACCGTTTTAATGCGTCTTACTCGTGGTAGTAACTTAAGTGGCTATGCTGGTATTAGACAAGTAAATACTAATGAATCTTACCAAATTCTAAGACCACTACTGACAACTACTAAAGAAGCAATTTTAAAATATAATAATGAAAATGCTATTCCGTATAGAGTTGATGCTAGTAACGATAACCTAAAATATACGCGTAATCGTTATCGTCATACGATACTTCCTTTTTTAAAAAAGGAAGATGCTAATGTTCACTTAAAATATTTAAAGTTTAGTAAAGAGCTGAGTGAGTATGATAATTTTGTAACTGAGTATATTAAAAATAATAAATTAATTGTTGATAACTCTATAGATATCAACAAATTAAATAGTGAAAGTGACTTTATAAAAAGAAAAACTATTGAATTATTAGTAAAGGAAATTCAAAAATATGATTATTTTGATATAAGTGATAATCAAATGTCTGAAATCATAAAATTACTTGATAAAAATAATAAATCGATCGATTTAAATAATGGTTATAAATGTATCAATGAATATGGTTACTTAAAAATAATTAAACCAGAAAATGTCAACTTTACAGAAATTATTTTCGATAAAGACATAATTACCAAATATTTTACATTTTATTATAATTCTACCGAAGGTGACGATAGTAACAACTGTATTTATCTTTTAAGTAGTGACATCAAATTACCTTTAAAACTCCGGTCAAAACATGAAGGAGATAAAATGTATATTAAAAATATGCAAGGTAGTAAGAAAGTTAGTGATATATTTATTGATTGTAAAATACCTAAATATAAAAGATGCGATTATCCAATATTGGTGGATGCTAGTGATACCATAATTTGGCTTCCTGGATTAAAAAAATCGCAATTTGCTAAAGACAAATCCGAAAAATATGATATAATAATTAAATGTGAGGCAAGGTGAAAAAAATTAAATGAATACAAAACCAAAACAAAATGATAATTTTAAAAATATTTTACCATACCTAGTATTAGGATTTGTGGTAATAATTGTAATATTTGCCCTTAATATGCAAGGGTCAAAAGTAAATGAACTTACTACCGGTGAGTTAATTACTGAATTAAAAGAAAATAATGTAACCGAAATTACAGTTACTCCAAAAAGTAATGAAAGTATTTACTACATTGAAGGTAAACTTGAAGGTTACGATGCTACTGAATACTTTACTGCTAGAGCAGTTGGTACAGAATTAGATAACATTTTAGCATTAATTGAAGAAAATGATGTTGCTGAATATGATACTAATGCTGATCCAGGTGAAAATATGTTACTATATGTTTTAGTAAACGTATTACCTTTAGTATTATTAGTAGTTGTAATGTACTTCTTATTTATGAAGCTTGCTAACTCTAATAAAAACTCTATGGACTTTGGTCGTAGTAAAGCCCGTTTAAGTAATGAAAATGATAAGAAGAGCTTTAAAGATGTTGCAGGTTTAAAAGAAGAAAAAGAAGAAGTTGAAGAATTAATCGATTTCTTAAAGAATCCTAAAAAGTTTGAAAAAATGGGAGCAAGAATTCCTAAAGGTGTCCTACTAGTAGGTCCTCCAGGAACAGGTAAAACATTACTGGCTAAAGCCATTGCTGGTGAAGCAAATGTTCCATTCTTCTTTATAAGTGGATCTGACTTCGTTGAATTATTCGTCGGAGTTGGAGCAAGCCGTGTTCGTGATATGTTTAAAGAAGCAAAACGTAATGCTCCATGTTTAATATTTATCGATGAAATTGATGCTGTAGGTCGTCAAAGAGGAACTGGCCTTGGTGGAGGTCATGATGAAAGAGAACAAACTCTTAACCAATTATTAACTGAAATGGATGGTTTCGGTGAAAATGAAGGAATAATCATTATCGCTGCAACTAACCGTCCAGATGTACTTGACCCAGCATTACTTCGTCCAGGACGTTTTGACCGTCAAGTAACAGTAAGTCTACCTGATGCAAATGAAAGAGAAGCAATTTTAAAAGTACATGCAAAAAATAAAATTTTAGGTAGCGATGTTAACTTAAGTAACTTAAGCTTAAGAACTCCAGGATTTAGTGGTGCAGACTTAGAAAACTTATTAAATGAAGCAGCCCTACTTGCAGTTCGTCGTAATAAAAATGAAATATCAATGGATGAAATTGATGAAGCAACTGATAGAGTATTGCTTGGACCTGCTAAAACTACTAGAAAGATTACTGATAAAGAAAAGAAACTTGTTAGTATCCATGAAGCAGGACATGCTGTTATTGGTTTAAAACTTGAAGATGCTCAAGAAGTTCACAAGATAACTATCATACCTCGTGGTATGGCTGGTGGTTATACTATGATGCTTCCAAAAGAAGAAAAGATTGCAGTTTTAACCAAAGATGAATTGCTTGCGCAAATCACTGGCCTACTTGGTGGACGTGTCAGTGAAGAAATGTTCCTAGGTGAAATTTCTACTGGAGCAAGTGATGACATTAAAAGAGCAACAAAGATTGCTCGTAGCATGGTTACTGAATATGGTATGAGTGAACTTGGCCCTGTTCAATACGAAGAAAAGAGTGAAGGAGTATTCTTAGGAAGAGATTATGCTAAATCTAAGAATTTCTCTGATCAAGTTGCTTTAGAAATTGATGAACAAACTCGTAAAATAATTGAAGAATGTTATGATAAAGCTAAAAAGATAATTAAAGAAAATAAAGAATTGATTTTCCAACTTAGTGATGCTTTAATGAAATATGAAACAATTACTAAAGAACAAATTGAATCAATTGTTAAAACTGGAAAAATTAAGCCAGAAGAAGATGAAACAGAAGCTTCAGAAACTAAAAATGATAATGAAACTACTGAAAAGAAATCTTCTAGAGGTAGAAAACCAAAAGCAACAGAAACTGATGAAGAAAAGTAATGTTGCTTTTTTTCTTACTTTATGGTAAATTATTAACGAAACGGATGTGAGAAAATGTTAGAAAATATATTACTTGTTATATCTATTCTTTTGATTGCTATTGTATTACTACAAGGTAACAAAGCAAGCGATGCTGGTCAAATAATAACTGGTGGTAATGAAAATCTATTCCAACACGCTAAAGAAAGAGG
>CALVIU010000047.1 GCA_944331835.1 uncultured Bacilli bacterium
TGATTATTTTGACAAGTCAAAATAATCTATAGTTGGTTTGTCGTGACTCTGTCACTTATGTTTGACAAACCTACATAGTAAAATATTGTAATTTATTTTGATTGTTGACAACAATTATTTGCCAATTTTTAAATACTCCAACAAAGTTAGATATAATTTTTATAAATTCTAGCCATTCTTCTTTAGTTATGTGTTTTTTAGTTAAATATATTTCGTAAGTGTACATATTTATTCCCCCTTTTTGTAATTAAATTATAACAAAGGAAAAATTAAAAAAACTGACTTTTTATTAATCAGTTTTGTCAGTTTAGTTTATGGCTATTAGAAAGTCTGTTACATCATCATGATAGTATTCTAATTCAGGAATTTCTTTTAGGTTGTATGGCGATGAGGGAAATATTTGGGTGTAAAATTTTTGAGATGTAGCTCGAATATCTTGAGGTTCTTGAGAATTAATGCGAAATTTTAACCATTTGCTAGCGGGAATTTTAATTTTTTCAAATTCAGGAATTTCTTTTTTATAAAGACAGTAATATTGTTTTACTTCTTCGCGTTCGTTATCGTAACAGATCATGCCATAGTCAATATCGCCGTATTGCTTTTTGTATTTATGATATGTTTCTTGAAAAAATTTTGGAGCATCATATTTAATTGTGGCTGTACTACTGGGAGTGGATACGCCATATAAATTCATTTCAGGTAATTCGATAATTTCATAAGATATTTCATCTGTTATTTTAATATTTTCATCAAATATAATCCGGGGAAATATTTTTAGTTTAGTTTCTTTGTTTACAAGACTGGGTTTAATACCGTGGAAATTTTCAAATGCTCGAGAAAATGATGTAGCATTTTCATAATTATATTTTAGAGCAAGGTCAATAATTTTAGGATTGTTTTCGTATAAATCTACTCCAGCGTTAGATAACTTTCTTTTCCTGATGTATTCTCCGATGGTTATGCTACAAAGCATAGAAAAAATACGTTGCATAGTATAAGAATTTACTCCCATGAACATGGCTAATTTATTATAATCTATTTTTTCTTCTAAGTGTTCATCAATGTATTTTGTTATGTCATTTAAACATTTATAGATGTTCATACAATCACCTTTAATATATTGTATCATATTTTTTTTACATTAATTAAAAAAACGCTTGACCGGGAGTAACTCCCTGGTAGTATATTTAAAATGTACTAGGAGAAAATAGTATGGAAAGAAGGGATATTTATGGAATATGTTAAATTAAATAATGGGGTAGAAATGCCAATTTTAGATTTTGGGGTATATCAAATACCTAGAGAAGAAACTAAACGTTGTGTATTAGATGCAATAAACGTAGGTTTTAGAGCAATCGATACTGCTCAAAGTTATTTTAATGAAGCAGAAGTTGGGGATGCTATTAAAGAAAGTGGTATTCCAAGAGAAGAATTTTTTATAACGACAAAAATATGGATTGATAATTATGGTTATGAAAAGTGTAAGGCATCAGTAAAAGAATCACTAAAGAAACTTAAAACTGATTATATCGATTTGGTTTTATTACATCAACCATTTAGTGATTATTATGGAGCATATAGAGCTTTGGAAGAATTATATGAAGAGGGAAAAATTAGAGCAATTGGGGTAAGTAATTTTTATCCGGATAGACTTGCTGATATGTGTCTATTTGGAAGAAAAGTTGTTCCTGCCGTTAATCAAGTGGAAACTAATCCGTTGAATCAACAAGTAAAGGCTCAAGAAAATATGGAAAAATATGGAGTACATATTGAAGCTTGGGCACCATTTGGGGAAGGAAAAAACAATATGTTTAGTAATCCAACTTTAGTGGAAATTGGTAAGAAATATAATAAAAGTGTAGCACAAGTAATATTACGTTGGTTAATTCAAAGGAGTAATTATTGCTTGTAAATCAACACACAAAGAAAGAATGGAAGAAAATTTCAAGGTGTTTGATTTTGAACTATCAAATGAAGATATGGAAGCGATAAAGGCTCTTGATACAAGTGATTCATTATTCTTTAATCATCAAGATCCAAGTATGGTTGAATGGTTTGATAAGATGGTTTACGAAAGAAGAGATAAATAATTTATGGGCATTAAAAGATTTTGCATTTAATGCTTTTTAAATGGAAAAATATATGATACACTTTAGATAATTAGGAGTGACTATTATGAATGTAAAAAATAATTATAATGAATGTATTACTAATTTAGCATGTTCAATTAGAAAATATTTTGAGTTAGAGTATAAACATAATACTTTGGAATATGTTGATAAGTTGTTGAGTGAGAAAAATCCTAAAAATGTAGTAGTAATTTTATTTGATGGAATGGGTTCTAGAATACTTAAAAGAAATTTAGATAAAGATGCATTTTTTATAAAGAACATGAAAAGAGAAATAACAACTGTTTTTCCGGCGACAACTACAGCAGCAACAACATCAATGAGAACGGGACTTAATCCAGTAGAACATGGATATTTAGGTTGGTATACTTATATTGAGCCACTTGGTAAAACAATAAAGATGTTTTTTGGAATTAATAAAGAAGATGGAGAGTATAATGTAGGGTTTGATGAAGTAAGAAAGAAATACTTTAATTATAAAGATATTACGCAAGAAATTAATGATGTAGGAAATTATAAAGCAGTGTCTTTGTTTCCTTTTGGAGATAATCATTATAAAGATTTAGATGATATGTTAAGTATTATTGATAAAGAATGTGCTAGTGATGGTAAAAAATATATTTATGCATATGATGAAGAACCTGATTATACGATGCATGATTTTGGCCCTGATAGTGTGGAAGTAAATAAACTTATAAAGGAAAGAAATGAAAAGGTAGAAAAATTATGTAAAAATCTTGATAATACAATAGTTTTTGTTGTTGCTGATCATGGTCATATTGTTGTTGATAATATTTTGCTTGATGATTATCCAGATTTAATGGCTATGCTAGAAAGAACTCCATCACTTGAAGAAAGAGCAGTTTCATTCAAAGTAAAGAATGGAATGCATGATAATTTTGCTAATGAATTTAGAGAATTATTTGGAGAATATTTTAATTTGTATACTAAGAATGAGGTAGTTGCTAATAAGTTATTTGGGGATGGTGAGGAAAATCCTTTATTTGAAAGTGCTATTGGAGATTTTATTGCAATTGCTGAGGACTCTAATAAGGCTTTAGTTACTAAGGATAGTTCAATGCTTTATTCGCATCATGCTGGATATAGTGATGATGAAGTGTATATTCCTTTAATAATTATAGATAGAACCAATTAAACTTTTATTTTTTGTGACTTTTAATTCAAAATGTCCTATTTTTTCTCAGGGTTTATAAAACGAAATGTCCGGTATCTCTTAGAAATTTATCAGAATTCGTTTTTATGTTACAGGAACCCAATTATATGATTGAAATGGCTTGCAAAGGCTTGTAAATAAAGCCTTTGGCAAATAAGCCTATCATATAATTGCCTATAACAAAAAGCCTCCTATGATAAATTTCTACAAAATACAGCATAGGACATTTTGTTTTGTAAATAGAACATAAAAAAGCGGACATTTTGTTTTGTAAATCACAGATAGAACCAATTAAACTTTTATTTTTAGATGTTTAATGTTATAATATTGGCACTTGGTGGGTGTTATTATGTATAAAAGTAATGTAAACTTAAATTTATATAAAACTTTTTATGATGTAGCAAAATGCGGAAGTATTTCGAAAGCAGCACAAAGTACTTATACTTCTCAGCCGGCGATTAGTAAAGCAATAAAGAAATTAGAAGATGAATTAGGAGTACAACTTTTTTATCGCAATTTAAGTGGCGTAGAGCTAACTGATAAGGGGAAAGAATTATTATATTTTGTGGAAAAGTCATTTAATAATTTGATAGTTGCTGAGCGTAATATGTTAGAAACGGAAAATTTGGAAAGAGGTAAATTATCAATTGGTATGCCATCTAATATAGGTTCGTTTTTTCTATTTGATAAGATTATGGATTTTCATAAAAAGTTTCCTAATATTGAAATAACCATAATAACTGGTTCAACTTCAAGTTTAGTCAATTTACTTGATACGCATAAAATCGATTTTGCAATTGATACTTCACCGATAGATGAACATCTAGATGAAGGTATGAAGGTTGCTAAGTTAAAAACTGTTAATTATGCTTTTATAGTGAGAAAAGATACAAAATTGTTAGATATAAGTTCTATAAAGAAGTTGAATGATCTAAGAGAAATCCCATTGATATTGCCAATTCCAGGGACAGCAAATCGCAATGATTTAAATGAAGTTCTTACTAAGAGTAATGTTGAAATTCAAAATGTTATCAATATCCATACTAGTGAAATGATTATTGCAGCAGTTAAAAAGGATTTAGGAGTTGGTTATGTAATTCATAATTTAGTAGAATCGGAAATAGAAAATGGCGAAATTGAAGAATTGGAACTAAAAGAGAAATTGCCAACAGTAGATATTAATATTTTATATGATCCACACTTTTTAACTACGGCTCCAAGAAAGTTTATTGAAGAATATATTGACTATAATCTGGAGTTATATTAATTATTAGATGTAGTTATACCTATAAATATAGTTTATAGAAGTAATGAAAAATGAGTATTTGTAAAAAAATACTTGTTTTTTTATAATTAAGGTGAAAGGGAAAAAGTAAATTTTTGGAGGTTTTTATGAAAAATTTAAAATTAAGTTTATTATCAAATATTCAAGGAAATATGAATTGGTTATTAATATGTTTAAATGGAAAAGAGGTAATAAAATGTTAAAAATATTAGGAACTTTTAAAGATTTTTCGGATAATTCTTTAAAGACAGTGTTTGAAAATGATGATAAGCAAATAATTGAAATGACTCTTCTTGCTAATAAAGAAACTATGGATGTGGTTTGCGTGCCAACACACCATTTCTGTAATTTAGGATGTAAAATGTGTCATCTTACTAATAAAGGATTAAATAAAGCAATGGTGCCAATAAAAATAGGAGACTTTGTTGATGCTTTATTTCAAACAGTTAGAGTTAATGATAAGAGAAGAACAAATAAAGATAAATTGTTAATTTCTTTTATGGGTGTAGGTGAGCCACTTTTAAATCTTAAGTTGATTGAAGATGTTTATAGATTTGAAGAAACAGTAAAAAAAGAATTAGGTTATGAAACTGTGGGGTATGCAATTTCAACAATGATGCCTAATAATAATATTTTATTACTTAAGGAAATGGTTGATAGGTTAGATATACCTTTAAAAGTACATTTTTCGATGCATACGCCGATTGATAAAGAAAGATTTATATTAATTCCTGGTACGAGAGTTAGTGTTGAAGAAGCATTAGGGTATCTAGAAGAATATCGCAATACTATTAGAAGTAATAAGAAAATTATGAATGAATACGTAAAATTACATAGGACTGATGATCCGGTGGAAATTCATTATACTTTGATTAAGGATGTTAATGATGGTAAAAGACAGTTAGCTGTTTTATGTGATTTATTAAAAAAATATCAAATTCCTATAAAGTTTATTAGATTTAATCCGATTAATGAATTAAAGATAAGTGAAAATGAAAAGTTATGGATAGATGCTATTGCAAAGTCTGTTCCAGGTTTAAGAATAAAAACATATAGTCCTCCGGGAAGAGAAATTGGTAGTTCTTGTGGGGAATTCACAAAACATTATTATCACGCAGAGATAGAAACTGAAGATGAAAAAAGAGAATTTGAGGATTGGAAAGAGAAGCATCAAATATTTGAGTAAAACTTATGAATAATAAATCATAAGTTTTAATTTTGCTCTTGACACGGGAGTCAATCACGGGTGTATTATGAAAATGAAGGGAGAAATGATAATGAGTAAAGTTTTATTTATGAATTGTAGTCCAAATAAGGATGGGAACACTTTTAGAATTGGAAAAAATTTATTAGATGGTGTAGAACATGATATTTTACAAATGAGTGATTATAAAATATCACAATATGGAGCTGTATATGAAGATGACCAAATTAAAGAAGTATTTAATAAAATTAAAGATTATGATACTTTGGTAATTGGGTCTCCGGTTTATTGGTATAAGGTAAGTGGAATTTTAAAAACTTTTATCGATAGACTTTATATGTTGCCGGAAGCAGAAATTTTACGAGGAAAGAAACTTTATTTGTTTGCTCAAGGTAGTGCTCCGGATGAAGATACAGTTAAATCTATTAAATTTTTAGCAAGTAAAGTTGCTTATTTAATGGGGATGCAACTAGAAAGTGTTGTTGTTGATACAGATAGTGGTAATAAAATACTTAGTGAAATGAAAGTTATGAATTAAAATAAAAAAAATTTTATAATAGTATTAGTTATGGTTTTGGATATTTGGAATGATTCCTTATTAAAAGGATGACTAGTTTTAGTTTTGTTAGTCATCCTTTTCTATGCTTATAAGATTACTATAGTATTTGGTTTTGCCACTTAAAACATCGTTGTAAAAATTTTGTTTCCAATGGATGTAGTCGATACTTTTTTTTAGTTCTTGCATTTTTTCTTCCAGTTCTTTTAGTTTAGCATCGAGTATTACTTGTCTTTGGGGAATTGATTTTTCTCCTTCAAGACAAAGATTTAAATAATCTTTCATTTCCTGGATGCTCATGTTGCAACTTTTTAGACAAGATAAACTGCCTATCCAAGCAACATCATTATCATCAAAGATGCGATAGTTATTTTTGTCTCTTTTAACATTGGGAACTAGTCCTTCATTACAGTAAAATTTTAAAGTGTCATAACTTAAACCTGTTTGATTACAGGCCTCTTTCATTGTATATGTCAAGATTTATCAACTCCTTAAAAAAATGCTTGACCGGGAGTTACACCCGTCGTGTATATTTATATCGTATAAAAAAATTAATGGAATGTCAAGGAGAGTGAATATCAGACAGAGTCCAAATTTATCGGAATGCACAAAAAAAGAAAGAACTCGTGGTATAATATACCTATAAAATCCATAAAAT
>CALVIU010000048.1 GCA_944331835.1 uncultured Bacilli bacterium
TCATCAGTTGGATATAATCTTAAAATGTATCCTTTTAATATTGTCTGCATAATGCCCCCTTGAATGATAAATCAATTATATCAAACAAATGTATGTGTGTCAAGAAATTTTTTTCAGAAAGTATGACTTTCCTGTTATATAAAAAAAGAATAAAGTTTAAAACATTTATTCTTTAAAGGCAAGTACTCATCTCACTTCTAATATTAGAACCATTATTAATAATATCAATACTTTGATCATAAATACCGTAAATTTTAAATATATCCATCATGGCTTCATCAGCTTCGGTTTTCCATATATTAATTTGTTCATCAGATGGAAATCTTCCAATTTCATCAGCATTTCTAACCTCATCATTAGCATTCCAACTAATATCTATATTAATTATTAACTCATGTGTTAACTGTTGTTGAATATTTAACGTTTGATAATAGCCTTGATAATTAGTTCCAGTATATGTATTAAAATCAGAACCATAATAGTATGAAAGAAAAACCCCAGCATATGTAGAAGTCTCTTTCTCTAATGCAGATATAATATTTATAGATTCTTTTTTATCTGAATTATACAAGCTACCTTGATCAAAATTATATCTACATACATCATTTTTAAGACCACTAAAATTATCATCAAAAAAATAACTTTCAGCTCCCTCAACACCATATGTTGGTTTATATCCTTCCAAAAAGCCTTCTTCAGATACACCACTAACTAACCCACTAGGCTTTGGCATAGATATATTAACGATTAACGTTCCATTAGTAGTTTCAAAACCTTCTGTTAAAGAAGTACAATTAAATACATAATTATCAAAATTAGGACTTCTACTAACATTATATTTATCTAGAATTCTACTACCAGATACAGCCACTGGTACAGTTAATGTTCTATCATTTTTTTCTAACATTTCTTGGCTAAAAAACATAGTCACGTCTTGCATTCCATCAACATTTAAATTCATATTTAAACTTTTAGGTACAATCTCATTATTAACCAATTTAGTGTTGTGTCTAAATCCAGAATCATTATTAGCAGAATCCTCAAGTGTCTCCTCTCCACAGCCAGTTAACAATAACATAATAGCGATTAAAGCAAATAGCTTTATCTTTTCTCCTCTAAAATTAAAAACTTTTCTCATAACAAATCCTTCCTATAATAAATAATTCAATAATTTAACATACAAAATATCTCATCTACTTTAAAATACCACCACCATTCAATATTAAAATACTCTCTACTATCTCATAGTAACTTAAAATATTTCAATAATCAATATATAATTATAGCTAAAGTTTAATTTGACAAATATTAACACCAAAAAAGGTAAATATAACTTTTCAATATGTTATTTAACAAATTTCTTTAAAGTGAACATTACCAATATTTTATAACTTTAGCTATGAATTAGCTTTTTTATCTCTTTTAATGTAATATAAACACAAAGAAAAACTTCATTAAATAATGAAGCATTTTTCCAATTTCAAGTATAAATATTATAAATTAAACTTAGATAATAAAATAATTAGAAATTATAACTACTTATCTTTGATGTCTATCATTTTGAAAATTATTGATTTTAGAGGCTATCTCCTTTCTTCGTTTAGTCCGCGATTATTGGTCTTTTTAACTTTACATTTTTACATTCAGGTTTTGTGACACAGTATCTGAACATGTCGTCTTTTATAATGATTATACGGGTTAAAAACACATCGACATTCAAGTCTATTTTTGCGTTCTACGCTTGATTGCAGCCTGAGCAGCAGCAAGTCTAGCGATAGGTACTCTAAATGGTGAACAAGACACATAGTTAAATCCTAAAGAATCACAGAACGCAATACTTGATGGATCTCCACCATGTTCTCCACAAATTCCAAGGCTTAAATCTTTTTTAGTCTTTCTACCCTTTTCACTAGCAATACGCATAAGCTCTCCAACGCCTTCAGTATCAATTCTAGCAAATGGATCACTTTCAAATATACCTTTTTCATAGTACGATTCTAAGAACTTACCAGCATCATCTCTTGAAAAGCCATAAGTCATTTGAGTTAAATCATTTGTTCCAAAGCTGAAGAATTGAGCTTCTTCGGCAATCTTATCAGCAAGTAATGCTGCTCTTGGAATTTCAATCATTGTTCCAACTTCGTACATTAAATCTACACCAGCATTCTTAATAATTTCATCAGCAACTCTAACAACGATTTCTTTAACATATTTAAGTTCTTTTACATCTCCAACAAGAGGAATCATTATTTCTGGAGCTACTTTAATTCCCTTCTTACCAACATTAATTGCTGCTTCAATTACAGCTCTAGTTTGCATTTCAGCTATTTCAGGATAAGTAATTGCCAGACGACAACCACGATGTCCCATCATTGGATTAAATTCTTTTAAAGACTCAATAATTGCTTTTAATTCTTCAACACTCTTACCTAAATCATTTGCTAGTTCCTTAATTTCTTTTTCTTCTTTTGGTAAAAATTCATGTAGAGGTGGATCTAAATATCTAATTACTACACTATATGGAGCCATTGCTTCATATAATCCTTCAAAATCTTTTCTTTGATAAGGAAGTATCTTTTCAAGTGCCGCTTTTCTTTCTTCAACAGTTGTTGCACAAATCATCTTTCTAAAATTAAATATTCTGTCTTTCTCAAAAAACATATGTTCTGTACGACATAATCCAATACCTTCAGCTCCAAAAGTTCTTGCTTGTTTTGCATCTCTCGGAGTATCAGCATTAGTTCTAATGCGTAAATCTCTTGCATCATCAGCCCAAGACATAAATGTTTCAAAGTCTCCACTAATTGAAGCTTCTTGCATTTCTAACTTACCAGCATAAACATTACCAGTAGATCCATCAATAGAAATATAATCTCCTTCTTTGAATATTTCACCATCACCAGTTTTTAATGTTTTTTCACTTTCATTAATACTAAATGTACCAACACCTGATACACAGCAAATACCCATACCACGAGCAACTACTGCTGCATGGCTAGTCATACCACCTCGAAGTGTTAAAACACCTTTACTTGAATTCATTCCTTCAATATCTTCTGGAGATGTTTCCAAACGAACTAATATTGCATCAATGCCTTCATTTTTAGCTTTAATTACATCTTCAGCATTAAAATATATTTGACCAGTTCCAGCTCCTGGAGATGCTGCTAACCCTTTACCAATAACTTTTCCTTCCTTTAGTGCAACACTCGTAAATGTTGGGTGAAGTAAAGCATCAAGTTGTTTTGGATCAACCATAAGCACAGCATCTTCTTTACTTATTCTACCTTCATTTACCAAATCAACTGCAATTTTTACTGCTGCACTAGCAGTACGTTTACCATTTCTAGTTTGAAGTATAAATAGTTTCCCATTTTCAATTGTAAATTCCATATCTTGCATGTCATTGTAATGGTCTTCTAATCTTTGGGCAATCTTCGCAAATTGTTCATAAACCTCAGGCATTTCTTGTTTCAAAGTATCAATTTCTGAAGGTGTACGAATACCAGCAACAACATCTTCACCTTGAGCATTTATTAAATATTCCCCAAATAATTTCTTTTCTCCAGTTGCAGGATTTCTAGTAAATGCAACACCAGTACCAGAAGTATTACCACTATTACCATAAACCATTTCTTGAACATTTACAGCAGTACCCCAACTAGATGGAATATCATTTATTCTTCTGTAATAAATAGCTCTTTCATTATTCCAACTTCTAAAAACTGCTTTAACAGCTTCAATTAATTGAGTGAAAGGTTCTTGTGGGAAATCTTCTCCCGCAAATTCCTTATAAGCTACTTTAAATTTATCAGTTAAAGCTACCATATCATTTTCATCTAATTCAATGTCATCTTTAACTCCTTTAGCTTCTTTCATTTCATCAATAATTTCTTCAAACTTACTTTTTGAGTAACCCTTTACTACATCTGCAAACATTTGAATGAATCTTCTATAAGAATCATATACAAATCTTTTGTTATCGATTTTCTTTGCAAAAGCTTCAGCAATTTCATCATTTAACCCAAGATTTAAAACAGTATCCATCATCCCTGGCATACTAGCTCTAGCTCCACTTCTAACACTTACTAAAAGTGGATTTTCTAAATCTCCAAATTTCTTGCCTGTTTTTTCTTCTAGCTTAGCTAAATTTTCTTTAATTTCTTCGATAATAGAATCAGCAAGTACTTTTCCATCATCATAGTATTTGTTACAAGCTTCAGTTGTAACTGTAAACCCACTTGGAACAGGTAAACCAATATTAGTCATTTCTGCTAAATTAGCCCCTTTACCACCAAGAAGGTCTCTCATATCTTTGTTTCCTTCATTAAACAAATACACGTATTTTTCCATAATTGTCCTCCATTTTAATTCTATCACACTTTCCAAATTAAAAAAAGAAAGATTTTTAACTTTCTTCATAATTTAACTTAGCATGAACAGTATTATTTTCTAAATAGACAAAAACTTCTAAATTATTGGCATAATAATTAGCATTATCTTCTGGAAGCGATTCATTAATAATTACCTCATTACCAGCTTCATCTTTTTCATCAGTTGTAACGTAATTATTATCAAGTAAATATTGTACACTAATAGTTGTACAAGCGTCTTTAGTTACTCCATTTACAGTACAAGTTCCATTAAGACGATTTTTATTATCCTCACCATATAACTGAGCTCCACTTTCAATCATATCAATTTTGCCTTGCCACAAACTTTTTTTAACATTTTGTTGAACCAAAGCAATTCCCCCAAAACCAATCATCGAAATAATTGCAATAATGACCAAAACTACCATAAGTTCAACTAATGTAAATCCCTTTCTTTTCATAAAATCCCTACTTTAACAATAACTTTAATGCTTCTTTTACTTGATCTTCTAATGTTAAACTCTTATCTATTTGACCAACAACTTTTTTAATTTCACTTGATTTATAACCTAAAGCAGTTAATGTATCAATCAAATCTTCTGTTTCATCATTTACTAACTCTTCACTTACTTCAATATTTATTTTACCCTTTAAATCAAGTATTATTTGACGAGCAAGTTTATCACCAATCTTGGGAAACTTAGTTAAATAAAGTATATTTTCTCTATCTATAGCATCAACAATACCCGCAATAGAACCTGTTGCAAGTATTGGAAGAGCAAGTTTAGCCCCCAGCCCTTTTACACTAATAAGTTTTAAGAATAGTTCATATTCTTCTTTATTCTTAAACCCATATAAACTATATTCATCTTCACTTATCTTATTATATGTATATACTTTATATTCTTCTCCAATCTTATAACTAAAAGGATTAGGTACATATATCATATACCCAATCTTATTACATTCAAGTACTATACTATTACTATTAATCTCACTTACATTACCAATTATATAACTATACATAATACCTCCCTAAATTTTACATATATAAATTGTTGTTTTTTATATAAAAATGCGTTTCTTTTCTTAAAAGAAAAGTAACAAAAGAACAAACATATTCTTCGCCCTAAGCTATTCTGTAAGGGTCAGCGCTTGTTCCGCTGCCCCCGCTTAGTACTACACTTGACTCAAGATAGAAGGATGGCCGAACCCCACGGTCGGCGCTCACGAAGCTGTTGTACACACCACCATCGCCGTCCACAAGGAACGCACTGTCAGTGCTGTCCGAACGGCGGGAAATTGTCCATTCGTATGCTCCCATATACATCCAGTTATTATTTCTATTTGTATCACTACCATAATTAATTAACGCTGTACTCCAGTTTTCTGGGCTTGCTGCATATCCATATTCACTTACATACATTAGTCCTATTTTTGCACTATACGTTGTACTACTTGAACTACTTCCTACTTCATAATTATATACACTTTTTGGTGGTGTACTTCTTTGAGATGTCGTTATTCCTCCCACTTTCCAGATTGTCGTTGCTATCTTACTTGTCCACTCACTTCCCAGGATATTCAAATATGTTCCATTTAATATGTCTGTATTAAATGTACTACTACTCCATGTATTACTATCGTTTGAGCCAGACCCACCCCAACGGTAATATGGTATACTACTTAAACTTCCTTTATAGTAACTAGAACTTGGTGGTGTTGACCCGTGTTGCGCTGTTCCGAGTGTACTTTCTCCTGCATAGTCATGTTTTATTAGTTTTACTTGTCCATCAAACACTCCGATGATTCGGTATAAGTTATCTGCTGGACATGTTTCTTCATCTGACCCAAAGCATACATAGTTATTTGGGTCTGCTCCTGCAAACCGATATGAATTATCACCTGCTTCTAATGTTCCATATGTTCCTTGCCCATCATGATAATATAACCCATTATCACCATCCGTTCCAGTATACACTTCTGTTGTTAAGTATTCAGCAAATGTTGCCTCTCTATCATAAGACTTAACAGCAATACCTGCATTAAATGTTTTCCCCATCGTTGATGCATCAATTACATCGCTATCAATGTATAAATATAAATCATATGAAACACTGCCTTGTAAAGGTATTGAATCATTATATATTCTATAAATAGTTCCAAATGTTCCTTTTATACCATTATTAAGTTGTGTTTGTTCTTCTGCTGTAAACTCTGATAAAGCATTCGTAGCTTCACTAAGTATTCCTTCAGCGAGTATATCTTTTGAAC
>CALVIU010000049.1 GCA_944331835.1 uncultured Bacilli bacterium
AAAGAAACACATTTACTATTATAATCACACTTATTGCAGTTTTCTACTAAAAACGGAATTCCAAATGAAAATTAACTTAATTTTGAAATTGTATAAACAAGATATTGAAAATAATTAAATATTTGGTATAATAAATTTATCAGTTGATTTAATCAATCTTGGGAGTATATTTTTTCGCATACGTGTATAGTTAAGGCTCCAAAAGGAAAGTAACTCGCATACCATTATGGTAGTGCGAGTTTTTTATTTAAAATATAAATTTTTCATTAACTTTGCTCCAATGTCTTGGGTATTGTGTGCTTCGCAGATGGTAATTGGAGTTAAATTCATTTTTTTGATTGCAGATATATAATCTTCAGCTTTAGGCATAAATTCACTATTTTCTTCAAATAATGATAATTGTTCATTATCAATTTTATCTCCGAAAGCTTTGTGAACTTTCTCCCCTTTCTCAGTATAATCTACTGGATAGACATGAAAATGGGTTTCCTCTAAAATGTTTCTACCTAACTCCTTTTCAATTTTTTGTAAAACAGCTATAATCTTTTCTGATGAATTCATACTACCTAATTCTCTAGCATGAAGATGGGCCAAATCAATACAAGGTCTGGCATAACTAACATTTTTACAAATTTCAATTATTTCATCTAAACTTCCTAGTTGATTAACTTTACCACCGATTTCTGGATATAGTTTAATATTTTCAGTATCTAGTTCATCTTTTAGAGAATTTAAGGCATTTATTAATCTTTTTAATCCCTCTTTTCTATCTTCTAAAGTTTTTCCATAACCTGCTCCAGGATGGAATATAATCCTTTTGACACCTAATACCTTGGCTAAATAATATGCTTTTTTAATTTCTAGTTTTGATCTTTCAACAACACTTTCGCTTTGAGAAGCTAAGCTTATATAATAAGGAGCATGTATTGTTATAGTTATGTTATGTTCTTTTGCTAATTGTCTATAAAGTTTTGCTTGTTCTTCTTTCATTCTTATGCCATAAGTACATTGAAGTTCGATTATATCTAAACCAATACTCTCTAACCACGCAAAGATATTTTCACGTTTTTTACCAAATGTACTAGAAAAGAAATTTAAAGGAAATCCTGCTACTCCAAATTTAATATCATTCTTCATAGCCTTCTAAAATCATTCCTTCACCAAGATTTGCAACACTTCTTTTAATAAAGCCAAATCTTTCATAAAAGCCTTCTTTGCCTTTAGATGCCCCAAGATAAACGCGAATGTCTGGATATTTACTTTGATATTCATTAATCTTTTTTAAGAGATTTCGCATTATTAAAGTTCCTACACCACGATTTTGGTACTTTGGATCTACCATAACATCTTGAATATATAAAAATATAGTTTTGTCGCCGATTATTCTTCCAAAACCAATTATATTTGAGGCATCATAAATACTTACCGAATAGATAGTATTTTTTAGTGCTTCAGCAACTTCACTTTCTTCTCTTGTTCCCCAACCTACTTTTTCATATAATATATTATACTCAGCAACTGTAATATTATTTTCTTTAATATTCATAACTATCTCCTTACAGACATTATACTACAAAAAAACTCACGAAAAAATTAAATTCATAAGTTTTTAAACAACATATTTAATTATTTTTCTTGAAAATGTCTCTAGTTAACCTACGAACACTTTCGACCTCTTCGCTAGCAATATCTAATTGATCTTTGGCTTTAAATTCTGCTATATCATTTCCTTCTATTGATAATGTAACATTCATAGAAATGGTGCCATCTTCATTTCCAACTGACAATTTTGGTGATTTATACTCCCAAGCATTATCGCCAATTAGAGTTATACTCTTGCCATCCTTGGTCATTTTAATACGAGTAACTTTACCTTCAAAAATGTGAATTAAATCAGTTATTTCATTATCTTTTTTTACTTCTACACTAATACCTTTATAATTTGCTTCATCATTTATCGATATTTCTTGTAATTTACGATACAAATCATCTATTTTAATTGGGAAAGTTATGCTAAGAAGAAAATCTTGTAATTTACTTTCATTAGGAAGTTGATACATATCATTGTAATCAGTTACTTCATCTAGTCTTTTAATATTAATTGCTAAAACAGTATTGTTATTTTTCACTGTAAAAATTGCTATAATTGGTGATGTATATCGTGCAAATTCATTACCATTATCCAAAGATTTTTTAGTTAATTGAGAAAGAACAAGTTTAGCTTGGTTTTCTTTATATGCAGGTAAATAATAATATTCTTCTTCAGTATTATCATATTTTACTACTAATTGAGGAGATGTTTCAAAAAGATCTCTCCATCTAAGTTCCATTTCTTTTTCTTCGCCACTGCTAATTTTACATTTAAAACTATAATCAACACTATTAAAACCACTTAAAATACAAGTTTGGGATGAATCTATACCTAAAAAACTAAGTATCTCTCCAAATTTAATGGGAACTAGATTTAAATCTTCCTGAGATATTTTGGTACTGTTCATTAGTTCTTTAGCAGTTGTATGATAGCTTACGTAAAGTCCAGGAATACCTTGAGTTTTTAGGGCTGGTAAAATATCTAACCATTGACCTAAAGTAACTAAAAGTTCTTTATCAACAATTTTAACTTGTGGAATTTCATTAGTTATTGGTAATTGCTTTGAATCACTACTTTTCTTCCTCTTAAAAAAATCTTTAATGTTCATGTTATCTTCGTCCTTTTTTAATGTTTATTATATCCTACTTTAAATTATTTGTCATTATCCATTTGATATCCTCGATAGATTTATCAATATTAAATCTACTGTTGCCAATTGGATAATATACGGCATAGCATTTGTAATCTTTTTCATCAATTGTTTTAATATATTCTTGTTTTCTACTTTGAGAAACTGATATTTTTTCATTTAGGACAATAGAACTTACTTGATTACCAAATAAAATTATAACCTTAGGATTGATAATACTTATTTCTTTTTCTAATAAATGCAAATATTTTTTATAAACGGAATCTGGAAGAGGCCTAGCATCAATTTGAGTACATTTGCCTAAATTTGTAATAAAATATTTATGTTTAATGACATTTTCATAGATGGTTTCAGCAAAATCTGGCGTCCATTCTTTGCCTTTTATAGATTTAATTTGAGAGTAAATGTCTTTATCAATTAAATCTAGAGCAGCAAATAAATCCCAGATATTTTTAGTACCAATCCAAGGAGATTTTAGTCCATGCCAACTTTTTGATGAAGCAATATTTCGGCCAGTTGGATTCATGAATACGAAACAAATATCAGGATTATTTGTACATCCACCATTATAAATGGAATCTAGAGATTTATCGCCATACTTTAATTGTAATTTATCATATTCTTTGTTTAATTTTTCTAGTGTCATTTACTACTCCTTATATTGATTTGAATTATCTATCAATAAATCTAACTTTTTATATTTTTTCAAAGATTTATATATTTCAGCTTTAGTATTAATTTCAGCAAATATAAAAACAGAAGAAAAATTCTTAGGTAAGACACATATCGAATATTTATTAATGATTATATACTCAATTGCCTCCCAAGGTAGTTTGATAGACAACTTATTATCGCAAACATTTTCAATACCATCTTCAGCAATTTTTATAATAGAATCACTAGACTTTAAATATTCTCTAAGACGATATTTGGCTTCTACTAATAAATAAGCATATATAAAAAGCATAGTAAAAGGAATTGCAGATAGATAACTAATACTAGGAATAAAAAGTAATACTATAAACATTATAAAAAGTAAAATAATATCAAGTCTATATACATTTATTAAAGAATGCACTTTAGTTTTAGGTCTTTTTTTAAATATATAATAGTTACTAGAAATATACATTATTTCTTCATAATATTTTTTATTTCCTTTTTCTTTACTTTCAATAGTCATTTCTTACTCTCCTTTTTTTCTAATTTTTCGGCTTCCCTTTGCCAGAAAGATTTTAATAAATTGATTATTTCTAAAGCATCATTAATTTCTGTTTCTGGATTATATTCTTTAAATTCACTAAAAGTACCTGAGTCACTTACAATACCTAGCCACCATTTGCTAAGGAGTGTCTTTTTATACTTAAATATATAAGTGTGGATGCCATCTTCGGTTACAAAGTCTTTAGTAAATTTAATTTGAGCTGGTTTACAACCAAGTTCACGATAGTCATTTAACCACTCTATCATTTTCTCTTCTGCCTTCTTAACATTGTATTTGGCGATTTTTAATAATACATCATCATCTACTGTTACAAGTACATGACTCTTATCAAACTTAGGACATTTACTTAAATTGATAACTTTACAAAATTCCTCATAAGACAACTCAGTATGTATTTTAAATTCTTGTTTTTTAGTTTTCAATATTTCTACTACGACAACTTGCCAAGATAAAATATTATCTTTAAACTTTGCATCATAACCAAATGGTAAATAAGTAGATGTTGGAAATATTGAAGGAATATCTTTGGTTAAAGCGTACTTGGCAATATATTTATCCCGTTTAGCACTTTCAAATAGTAATGGTTTAGCAAAATAATACATTGGATGTTGTAATTTATCTAAGTAATTAGCAAATGCATTTAAGGCTTTATCTGGTTCTAAATAACGAAGTTTCAAAATGAAATCGTCATCAAAAGTTATAGGATAAATACAACCAAATATAGTTAAACCAGATTTTAGTTCATCACGAACTAGTCTTTTATTAAATTCTATTTTTTCATCTTGAAGTTTAGGTATGTCTTCTAAAGAATGTTCTTCTCCTTCTTCAGTAAAGGTAGTAATATCAAAGTTAATGCAATAATCGTTAATAAATTTATAAAATATTAAAATATCTCTTTTAGAACAAGGATAATTTAAGACAAGTTCAATATTGTAGTCTTCATCAACTTTAAAACCAAAACCACGATGAAATTTTTCTTTACTAAATAAGACAAAATAAAGACCACGGATATCTTCTTTACCATTGTACTCATCGATGCAAAATGCTTCATCTTGAATTCCTACATAAAGATTTTCAAAGTTTGCCCTGGCCAACAAAAACTTGTAACCAATTTTAGTTTCCTTTTTATGTTTGATATTAACTACTACTGACATGATATCACACCCTTTAGTTAATTTTATCAAATCAAAAGAAAAAACTCTACTATTCAAAGTAAAGTTCAATTAATTTATTGGATCTTGTATTTGATCTAATCCAGTTTTATCAGTTTCCACTATTCCCGTTAAAGTAGCATTTGTAAAGATTGATTTTATATTATCTTCAATATTTTGATTAGTGTATTCAAAGGTAAATTCATAGTTTTTACCAGCAGTAATATCATAATTCAGACTCTTAGCAACTTTTACTGTTTCAACTTCCTCATATTGAAATTGACGTAATGTTAAATAGATAAACTCATCACTATTACTTAAAGCAACATTTAATACTTCATAAGTTTTAGTAAATGTTTTTACAGATGAATCAGGATTCTTGCAAAAAGATTCTTGATATTCCATATCTTTAGGTCCAATATAGATATCTCTATTACCATCAAGAGTATTACATTTTATTAAAGTAAGTCCATTATCGGTATAGTTATCTGCATCTTCATATATTTTTGTACCACCATCATTAAGTTCAGCTTCTAATTTCAAATTAGATATTAAATCATCTAAATATTTTTCATCATCTTGAATTTTATATTTCAAGTCTACTAAGTCGTCATCTTGGAAAAGCATTATATCTTCTAGGCAATATGTATAAATATTATAATTATCTAGTTCCAAATATTTTTCTAAAACACAATTTGCCGATTCGGTAGTGATGATGCTAGGTTTATTTGGTGGCATTACAATACTTGTACCCTTTTCTTCCTTTAAAGTGTAACCTAAAAAACCTCCGATAAAAAGTGAAATAGCAATTACTGCTGTAAAAAAGATTATAATTTTTCCTTTTTCTTTGTTCATAGTCCCTCCATATTTTTATTATAGCATTAAAAGATTTTATTAACAATAAAAAGAAAAAATCGTCGAACTTTGACGGACGATATTTATTGCAATTGCACTTTATTACCATTAGAATAAATAACCGTTACCTATTGTGGAAGTCTACTTTACTTTGCCGGATTCCGGCTTCAGGGGGAATCTTCGGGAGATCAGGATGAAAGTGAGGTGGAGTTATGAACGACAAATATTTTTGTCAAGTAATTTTAGTACTTATTCTCATCATTTTTGGTGAAAAAGGAAAAAGACGCAATTAGCGTCCGAAAAATTAGTAGGCGTTACCACCACTTTAGGTAACACTTACATTTTTATTTTAACAAAAAAATTATTTTATGACAATAAAAATTCATTAAATCGACATTTTAAATAAAACCTAACTTCTTTTAAGTACTAACTTTAACAAGCAAATTACACAGATTTAAATATACTTGATTAGTTAAAAGGCAATCATTTAAAGCCCGATGTTCACTCCTTTCTTCTCGGGACTTAAACACTTTGTATAACCTAAAATAATGAAATCCATTGAAAAATGGGTATTTTTTTGTCAAATTTTTCA
>CALVIU010000050.1 GCA_944331835.1 uncultured Bacilli bacterium
CATAAAACCTCCTTAATTTTCCCTTAAATAGGGACTTTAAGGAGGTTTTTAGTTCTAACAAGTGTTTAAGTCAGAATCATATCATAAGATAAGATTTTAATAAAGACTATTTTCAAGAAAATTTTACCATGCTATAATTAAGTTAGTGATGTTATGAAAAAGTTATTTATATTGTTATTGTTTATTCCGTTTTTAAATGTTAAGGCTGAGGTGCGAGATAATTACATTGAAAATATTAATATTGCAGTTAATGATGAAAATGTAAGTAAGCTTAATGATAATAATTATAATACTTATTTAAAAATGGATGCTAAAGATTTAATAAAAATTTCTAGTGATCAAGAATTTAATTACATCTATATAATTTATTATATTGAATCCAAAGAAGGCATTATAAATTACAATGATACTAATATAGATATTGGGAAAAATGGATTTTTACATGAATGTATTAAATTGGATGCAAAAGTTAATGAAGTAGACTTAACCTATGAAGAAAATGTAGCAATAAAAGAAATATTTTTATTTAATGATACTCTACCTAATTGGGTACAGACTTGGGAATTACCCCATGAAAAAGCTGATATATTGTTATTTTCAACGCATAGCGATGACGAACATCTATTTTTTGCAGGTTTAATTCCAACAATGATTGCCAATGGTAAAAAAATTCAAATTGTATATTTAACGAATCACAATGATAATCCTAAAAGACTTGATGAGCAATTAAATGGACTTTGGGCAGTTGGAGTTAGAAATTATCCTGTTTTAGGGATTTTTCCAGATGCCTACTCTACATCACTTGATGGAGCAACAAATAATTTAAATTATCAAGGATATACTTTAAACGAGGTAATCAACTTTGAAGCGGATATAATAAAAAGATTTAAGCCAGATATTGTAGTTAATCATGATGAAGCTGGGGAATATGGGCATGGTCAACATATTCTTAATACGCACTCTTTAAAGGAAGCATTAAATACTTTAAGTGAAGAAGAAAAACCTTACAAAGTATATTTACATTTATATAAAGAAAATCCAATTATTATGAATTATGACATACCTCTTGAATATTATAATGGGATGACTGCTTATGAAGTATCAAAACTTGGATATGCCGAACACGTTAGTCAACATTATACTTGGTTTACTGATTGGTTGCTTGGGAAAAATAATGAATATAGTTTAGCTACCCAAATTAAAACTTATAGTCCTTTAGAGTATGGATTATATTATTCAAAAGTTGGTTATGAAAATAAAGATGGGGATATGTTTTATAATATTCCTAAAGAAGTGGTTAATGAGCCAATTATTGAAAATGATAATAAAGATATTTATATAAATAATGAAGAAAATAACGAAACTAAGAAAAAAGAAAATAATTATATTTACTATATTATAGGTTCTGCTAGTATAATTTTAATAGTTCTTCTTATTATCGTTATTATTCAAAAGAAAAAACATTAGAATTTTTTACTCTAATGTTTTATTTTGCTTCTTCTTGAACTCTAGTTTCTCTTATAACAGTAATTTTAATAGTGCCTGGATATTGCATTTCATTTTCAATTTGTTCTTTGATATCTCGAGCCATTTTGTAACTCTTAGCATCATCAACTTCTTGAGGTTTAACAATAACTCTTAGTTCGCGACCTGCTTGCATTGCAAACGTCTTTTCAACGCCTTCGTAAGAATTACCAATTTCTTCAAGTTGTTCTAATCTTTTAATGTAATTTTCTAAAGTATCATTGCGAGCACCTGGACGAGCAGCTGATAAAGTATCAGCAACAGCAACTAAGACTGCAATCGTCGATTTAGGTTCAGTATCACCATGATGTGAAGCAATTGCATCAAGTACTACTTCTGGTTCATGATGTTTTTTAGCAAAATCTAAACCAATTTCCACATGACTACCTTCAATTTCAAAGTCAATAGATTTACCTATATCATGAAGTAACCCTGCTCTTTTAGCAAGTGTTACATTTTCACCAAGTTCTGCAGCCATTAAACCAGTAAGGTTAGCCACTTCTATAGAATGCTTTAAAGCATTTTGACCATAACTGGTTCTAAAATTTAACTTACCAACTAATGTTACAAGTTCGGGATCCATCTTGGCAATACCTAGATCATTAATTGTTTGGTTACCAATTTGTACGATTCTAGCATTGACATCTTTAACAGTTTTATCGTAAATTTCTTCAATTCTACCTGGATGAATTCGGCCATCCTTAATTAATGATTCAATAGTAAGTTTGGCGATTTCTCTTCTTAAAGGATCAAATGAAGAAATTGCAATTGCTTCAGGAGTATCATCAATTATTAAGTCTACTCCAGTGACTGATTCAATAGTTCTAATATTTCTTCCTTCTCTACCAATAAGTCTACCTTTCATATCGTCATTAGGTAAATCAATGGTACTAACTGTTTGAAGTCCTACGACATCATCAGCATAACGTTCCATGCTACTAACTATTAATTGTTTAGCAGTTTCATGAGCTTCAAGCCTGGCTTTAGCTTCTGCTTCCTTAATGTAATTAGTTATTTCTAATTCCATATCTGCTTCAACCCTTTGCATTATTGCTTCACGGGCTTTTTCTTTGCTATACTTTGAAATAGTCTCAAGTTTGGCTATTTCTTCTTTTAGTAAGCCATCCATTTTTTCCTCTTTATCTTGGAGTATTTTTTGCTTTGCTAATAAATCATTTTCTTTATCTTGTAATAAATTATCTCTATTTTGAAGCATTTCTTCTCTTTTATCGAGATTATTTTCTCTGGTTAAAAGACGGTCTTCACTTTGTAAAAGTTCAGCCTTTTTTTCTTTAATTTCTGCTTCAGTTTCTTGCTTAATCCGAAATGATTCTTGTTTTATTTCAAGTAAGGTATCTCGTTTATTCCTTTCTGCTTCTTTTTTAGCATCTTCAATAAATTTATTAGCTTTATTAAGCGCTTTGGAAGCCCTAATGGAAAATGCAATCCAAATAATTAGGCCTCCGAAAAAAATTCCAACAATAAGGGCAAAAATGGCAATTAAAATATTATCCATTTTTTCCTCCATTTTCTTATAGAATATATATTAAATATGTAATATTTATTTATATCTATAATTCAATTATAATTGTAAATGGATAAATAATCAAGTAATTTTTAAAGCGCAAAAAAAGCTAGATAATTCTAGCTAATTGTTAGCACTCAAATTCACTTATACAAAATGTAGCATATAAGGGAACTGATTTTATATTATTTTCAAAGCCAAAGTTTTTAGAACTTATTCTAATAGCAAATGAAGGTTTGTATTTTTCCATATAAAGATTTAAACTTTTGGAATTATTATTAGTATTAGCTTTTACTTCTATAGGAATTATTCCATCTTTAGCATTTATTAAAAAATCTATTTCTGCCCTATTTCCCGATTGCCAATAGTAAAGAGTCTCATAATTATGAATCAATTCCGTTGCTACATAGTTTTCAGCAAGTACTCCTTTATACATGAATTCTTTATTTAGCATAATATCATTATATCTAATTTCTAATATGGATACTAATAGACCAATATCACTTAAATAAAGTTTAAAATAGTCATCATCGATATATGCTTTTAAGGGAATCTCCACCTTTTTTACCAAATTTGACCTTAAAACCATTTTACTAGAAATTAACCACTCCAAAGAGGTTTCATAATCTCTTTTTCTAGCATTATTGTTTATTTTGCCATATTGAAATTTATTACTTAGATTAGCCAGTTGAGATGGAATAGAATTATAAATAGTTTCATTTTTAATTCCTTCAGTAACATTTGTAACATATTTATTCATATCCATTAAATATTCTTTGTAAATATTAGAAGCAATACTTTTATCAACTTCTAAAATTTTTTGGGTTTCTTTTAAACTTAAAACCATTCTTGGCATACCACCGACACACAAAAACATTCTATAATAATTTAAAAGTTTTTCGTGAATGGAATCTGACATTTTAACATTCTCTTGATAACATCTTTTTATTTCTGGAATAGCTATCTCATAGTCCATAGCCCATAAGAACTCTTCAAAATTCATTGGATACATATTAATAATTCTTACTTTCCCAACTGGAAAAGATGAATGAAATCTATTTATTTTAACCCCTAATAATGAACCAGCACATATTATTTTATACGAAACCTTGCTTTCACAAAAAAATTTTAAGGCACTAATTAATTCTTCTGATTCTTGAATTTCATCAAAAAATATAATTGTATTTTCATAATCTATTGTATGCCCTAAAGATAATTCCATTTTTTTAATTTTTTCTTCAGTATTAATATTTTCTTTGAAAATTTCAATTATTTCTTTATTATTTAGCAAATTAATATATATATAATTAGTAAATTCGTTTTTACAAAACTCATCAATTGTATAAGTCTTACCTATTTGCCTTGCACCTAGAACCATTAATGGTGTATTAATATCTTCTTTTTTCCATTTTATTAACTCATTATATATTTTTCTTTTCATAATAAATTCACCACTATAAATATATAATATTTATAGTGGTTTGTCAATTTTTTCACGTTTTTGATACGAGTTTTTCAAAAAATTTCACGTTTTTAATACGAGTTTTTTCAAAAAATTTCACATTTTTAATACGAGCTTTATGAAATTGCTAACCTATTTCTTTATTTTAAACATAAACTTAACATTGCTATTCCAAAATCTTTTTAATCTTGATGGTTCCGTTATAATTCTATATAACCATTCTAAATTTAATTTAATAAATATCCTCGGAGCACGTTTTTTAGTTCCACTCATTACATCAAATGACCCACCTACTCCGATGTATATGCCATTATTTACTTTATTAAAATATTTAGCAATTATTTTTTCTTGATCAGGTATACCTAAAGCAACCATACAAATATCTGGAGATTTTTTAATTATATTCTTCATGACTTTATCTTTATCCTTAACATAACCATTAGAATACCCCAAAATATTGATATTAGGATATTCTTTTTTTATTTTCTCTACTAAAGATTCAATTACTTCTTCCTTAGCACCAAATAAATATATTGAATACTTATTTTCGTTGGCTAATTTTAAAAGATATTCAGAAATATCTATACCTGTTATTCTCTCAGTAACATTTATCTCTACTTTTCTTGCAGCCTTAACAACAGCAATTCCATCTGGCACAAAACTATAATTACCATCTAAAATATTTTTCAATTCAGAGTCACTTTCACTCATCATCAAAGTTTCAGGATTAACAGTTATAATAAACCTCTTATGTTTATGTTTCAAATCACTAGATAATAATTTAAAATATTTATCTTTATCATTAGTATATAATTTCTTTAAATATTCTTTCATAGTTCAACTATCCTTTTTTCAATATCTTGGTGCTTATCGGTGCTTATCGGTGCTTATCGGTGCTTATCGGTGCTTATTGGTGCTTATTGGTGCTTATCGATGCTTATCGGTGCTTATTGGTGCTTATTGGTGCTTATCGGTGCTTATTGGTGCTTATCGGTGCTTATTGGTGCTTATCGGTGCTTATTGGTGCTT
>CALVIU010000051.1 GCA_944331835.1 uncultured Bacilli bacterium
GGATGAAATAGAAAAAATAGTAGTTGATAAATTATTATCATAACTACTATTTTACCTACAAAAATTTTTTACACCCAGTAAGTTACCTTACCCCTTCTATTTAAGAAAAAACAATTGGACAATTATCTTTTAATAACTTAATATCTAGAGCATATAGCATAAATCCATTTTGATTAGGATCAAATAATACTTCTAAATCTTGTTTTAATAAACTAGTAGAAAAATTTAATGACGAAAATTCAAAATAATATCTTTCATCATCATAACCAGTGATATATCCATAATTCTCTCTATTATTAAGATAGCTTATAAATCCACTCATCATCTACCACTTCCTAAATATTGTTTTTTTACATCTTCTAAAACAAGCAAAAACTGATACTCAGCTCCCGAAATACATTCATAATGCAATTCTCCAGTAACATCCAAAGCTATAAACCAATTATCAGTATAATAAATTTTAGTAAGCATCAACAAATCAAAATCTATAGCAGTATTTGTTTCCTTACATATTTCTTTTATTGTATCTACAGCATTATTGTATTCTTTATATTGATCTACTCTAATGTCCGTACTAATTGCAAATAATTGACGATATTTCTCATTAAAATCATTTTTTAATTTCTTAATTTGACGTAACATCTCCATCGCCAAAACTGGTTGCCCTTTTAACATAGTTCTACGCATATTAGAATATTCATTAATCACATTTCCTAATTCTTCCATTTCTTTAATTAAAGATAGTTCATCATCACTAACTGAAACAACCTGATGATTTATTTCCAAATCACTAAGAGGATAAACATAATCATAAGGAACTTCAAAATCATATTTAATATCATGAATCGTATATCCATCTTTCATCGCTACAACATGATTAGGATGCTTCAAATCATCATAAATCCCTGCATATTTACCGTCAACATCATACATATGGAAATTCTTTTCTTCTGGTAAAATAGTAGGGAAAAGTTCTTCTGGTAAATTTCCTCTATTAGTAATTGTTACTGCAATTATTCCATTATCCCCTTCAACTAATTTACTACTTTCAATTACCTCAGTTGCCCACTTTTTCAACATATCAGCAATTAATCGAATTTCCTCTCTAGTATAATTTGCTACCTGAACAGAGTGAATCAACAATGTATTCCCATTACGTAATATTGGAGAAAACATAATAGAATGTCCCACAGAATCTCGAATCTCTATCCCTCCACCATAAGGACTAGTAAGACAATACTCAACAAAACTAGGATTTACCCCACATGAATCTGCCTCTCCAGTAGGAACAAAACAACTACTAATTCGAAAACCAGCACTAATTAAATCTCTATCTTGGGGATGGAAAACAAACAATTTACATCTAGCATCTTGCAACTTAACATTAGGAAACTTTTTATCAGAATTATCTTCCATCATTCTAGATAACTCCAATGCTCTAGCTGACACATTAGAGGGACTAGTAACATATTTATTGACTGTTCCAATATAATCAAACAAATCAGAATTTAACAAAGGCATATCCCTAAGTTCAAATCCAGGTATTTTATTATATCTAGTCTTTTTCCTAGCTCGAAAACTTTCCTTTCTTTTAACTTCACGTTTAGTAACAATTATATTATCTAATATAGAATGTATTTGTCCAACATTTAATCTTAATTTTAATCTTTCCAAATTAGTTCTTCTTGTATATTCATCTAAAATCAAATTCCAATTCGTTAAAATTAAATTTAAATTTTCCATAAAATAAATTATATCTTCATTATCTTCATTAGTTAAATATTTCTTTATCGGCGTATTATCAATATGATAACTTGCTCCCAACATTAAATTTATAATCGTACTATTTAAGTCTGGAATCTTCTTATCTACATCATACACAATATCCATCAATTCAATATTTCCAAATATACTTTTTAGTTTTCCTTTAGAAACTGCCCCATATTTTCCATTTAATAAATCTCTTCCTTTAAAATATCCTAAAACATGATATATTTGCATACTAAGTTTAGTAGCATCTACATAATTAAATCCCATATTTTTTAATATTTGCATAAATTCTTGATAATGTTTAGAATTCATAAATTTTAACACATCAATAGATACTCTATTAACAAAATATGATAATTCTTTAGGCAAATCCCCAAAATTAGACACAAATAAATAATGATTATAACTTTTAACATTTAAAAACTTATAAGGATCTCTAATCCCTTGTAAAGCTTTAATTACTAAATCTTCTCTTTCATTTATCCCCAAATCTTTCCATGATATTAAAGCATCAATTTTATTGCAAATTTCAAAATATTTAGCTTGACAATCAACAGGAACAGAAACCTGGGTAATATATATTGCTTGTAAATAAGCAAATTCCAGAGCAAAATCATCTGGCAAATTCTTAAAATCCGTCCAAAAAGATCCAGCATTTACATTTAGTTTATTAATTAATATATCTCTATCCAAACTACCACATCCATTTTTCTTAATAGAACAGAAATTTATTATTTGTTCTTTTATTTTATTATAAACTATTTACATTTATTTTTAAACCTTAATTAACAACAAAAAAAGATAGAAGAATAATCTTCTATCTGGAGGATGGAGGTACTAACAGCAGTATTTTAAATTTATATTGTTTATATTTAAAAGAAAACTTTAATACTTTAATATTGTAGGAACTATAAGACTATAATTTATATTATAGAAAGGTTTGTAAAAGAGTTAATGATCAATAAACAAAAAAACATTTAACCTCGTCCTCCGTAAACATAATAACACATATTTTAGAAAAAAGAAATGGTAAAATAGTGAAATTTTTGTGAAGAGTTAATTTTTTTCAAATTCTTGAGCATGAGATTTGAAAAAGTCGTAATATATGCGCATGTTTTCTAGCTCTGACCAAGTTTTTTGGCTAACAGGTGTGCTATCTAAATCATAAATAACTGCATCTTTTATTCCTAAAATAAATGGTGAGTGTGTCGCAATAATAAATTGACAATTAAAAAATCTAGCAGAGTCTTCAATGAATCTGGCAAGTTTAATCTGCATGCTTGCCGACATACTGTTTTCTGGTTCATCTAAAATAAATAAACCATTATCGGTTATATAGGAAGAAAAATACATTAAAGCGGATTCCCCATTAGATTGTTCTTGAATGTCTTTGGCAATTACCCGTTCCCGAACAAATCTAGACATAGTCTTATGTCTAGCATCAACCGCTGCAACCATTTCTTCATAATCCTTTAATTCTCTAGCAGGACGATATTTTTTATCGATATATTCTTTAGTTACTTCAGTTCTTCTATTATATAAGCCATGATTGATACGGC
This sequence comes from uncultured Bacilli bacterium, assembly GCA_944331835.1. GTDB lineage: Bacteria > Bacillota_I > Bacilli_A > RF39 > UBA660 > Onthocola_B. The sequence goes on from CALVIU010000051.1 coordinate 3,330, forward strand.
GAACATTTAATAAGTATTCAAAAACATCATCGCTACTAATTATTTTAGTTTCATAAGGCATATTCGTAGTGTAATCATAATCACAAAATTCTAAATATTCATCAAATCTTTCTCCTTTGGCAAACGGGTTATTACGACTTGCTCCTATTTTTTCAGCAATGATATTTAATAATGTCGATTTACCACTTCCATTACCACCGTAAAATATGGTTATAGAGCCAAACTCCATTTCACTTAACTTTTTGATAGGAAAAATACGATACGGATATAGATTTCGGATGTAAGTCCGGTGGTCATACATCAAATCGTTTTCTTCAATATTTTGATTAGGCAAACTAAATTTTTTTAAATATATCATATAATCACCAAAGTTATAATAGCATATTTTTAACAATAAAGCAAATATTTGTTCGAATTGCATAGTTAGCCCTTCTAGTTCTTCATAATTTAAAATTAAAAATGTATAAATATACTTGTTTTATTATTTCATAACCGGGCGGGTCGAAGAGTCCACTGAAACATTTCAAAAGAGCGATTGCTTAGGATATGTTCAAGTTCTACATAAACAAGAACAAAAGTCAAACAAGTTTGACTGACCTTGCATCACTACAAGGTATTTCTACTTCACTGAGTCCTTTGGACTCTCCATAAAATTGCAGAAAATGTAAGTTACAAATTAAACTGTGATGCAATCGCAGATGAAGCGATGTTCGATGGATTATATGCAGTATGTACGAACCTTGAAGATGATGCACAAGAAATAATAAGGGTTAATAATCGAAGGTGGGAAATCGAAGAATCTTTTAGACTTATGAAAAGTGAATTCAAATCTAGGCCTGTTTATTTATCTAAAGATGAAAGAATAAAAGCACATTTCACAACATGTTTTTTAGCACTTGTTATATTCCGATATTTAGAAAAGATAATTGAAGAAGAATATCCAGCAGAGCAAATAATTGAAATTTTAAGAAATTACAATTTTAGAGAATTTCAAGGATTTGGATATTCTCCATTATATAAAGTTACTAAATTAATTCATCTATTGCACAACAAAACTGGGATAGATACTAATAAAGAAATTATTAGTTATAAAAATTTTTACAAAATTTGCAAACAGACCAAAATATAAAAAAATTACGCACTTTTTTTGAAGCAAAAAAATCTCTCAATTCCTTTATTTACAAGGGTTTGAGAGATTTTGCATTTCTAAAACTGATAAATTTGAGATTATAGCACAATTTTAATTAATTGTTTATGTATTTTGCATTTCTGTTATAGTTTTTTCTTTTATATGATATTCAATATTTCTTTCTTCACAAAACTTAATAACTTGACTTGCTAGATTATTATAATATTCTTTATAACCTTTATATTGACTAACAAGTTTATTATAATGAAGTCTGCCAAATATTATTTTATCTACAAAAGAAATAGAATTTAGTATTTCTTCAAAATCTTGATCAATTATATTTGGTGTTGGATAAGGTTCAATACTAACCCAAGTTTTACATCCTTTATCATGAAGTTTTTTTAAACTATTAATTCTATCTAAATATGGTGCTGAACCAGGCTCCATTTTTTTTCTAAATTCTTCGTTTAGAGATATAAGAGTTATACCATAACTATTGTCTTTACTCAAATCTGCTAATTCTATTGGTAATACTCCTTTAGTTAAAGCAGTACATGGTAAATTATAACTATTTATTAATTTAATCACATCAATTGATAAATTACATATATCATCATATCCATACATAAAAGGATCAGTAGTAAAACACAAATGAACACTTTTAATTTTATCCTTTAATTTAGGTAGTTCCTTATTTAATAATTTCATTGTGTTTGAAACAATAACTGGACATATCCATTCTTCATATGTTTTTACAGTGCCAAATCTTTTAGCTAACATTGAAGCATAACAAGGATACTTACAACCATGTGAACAACCTTGAACATGGTTTATAGTATAATCACCATATTCTACACCTGTTTTATATAAAAGAGATTTTCTTTCCATAGACTTATTACATATCATTTTTTCTAACCTCCTTTATCATATAATACAATTGTACTAAATTTCTAACGAAAAGTCTATGAAGATGATATATTTTACTTCACAAAAAAGTACAAAGCTTGTAAA
>CALVIU010000052.1 GCA_944331835.1 uncultured Bacilli bacterium
ACATATCCCTTATTTAGAGACAAACATTAATGGTAAAAATCTAAAAGCATTTAATAAACTAACTAAAAACGTCGAACGTAAAATAGAATATTCCATAAAATGATTATAATCAGGATATAACTCAGAAAATTGTTCTTGGACTTTATCAGCTATCCCCATTAATTGGGCATAAATCAAATAGTCCTCCCATAAAATAACTTCTTGACTACTTTTATCGTCTATCACTGAAAAATCTAACAAATATTTTTTAAGACCTGCCATTTGATAAGCTTTTTCTTTTAAACTGTTATCTAAATAATACTTATATGTTGTCCCATAAACTTCTCTTTTAAAAAGGCCTTTACTCTTAAAATCGTGTTCGACCTGTTTTAACATATCACGAAATAATTTTATTATATTATCAGATTTAAAAAAATTTATAAATTCATTTTCTTCCAAAATAAAATTACTACCACTAGATGCTAATAACTTGAAATATATCCTGCTTTCATAATGATTTACAAATTTTACTGCTTTATTCATATCGACAATTACTTTATCACCATCACGTTTTAAAAATATTTTTTCTTCTTTCACCCATTTAAGTAACATTGCCCCAATTAAATCACTAGGATTTTGAACAAGACCATAAAGATATCCCAAAAAATATGCTTCTTCAATACTTTCAGTTGGTATACCTCGATAATATGGAATATCATCAGGTATATCCAATTTATTGTAGCCATCCATCAATTTAAACCGTCTTTTTTCAATAACAAGTCCAATAATAAAAATAATTAAAAAAGTTACTATTAAATACAAAATCAATCCCATAATTTAACTCACCTTAATATTTGATATCCATCAGATATAATCCCGCCGCCGGAACAACACTCAAATTTTTAGCCACTAATGGATTTTCAAGCATTCTTTCCACATCATAATACTTGGCTTTACCACGACCAACATCTATTAAAGCCCCAACTAAATGTCTAACCATATATCTATAAAAACCAATACCAACAAACTCAAAAAGAATTATGTCTCCTTTTTTCTTAATATTAGTTTTGTATATTGTTGTTGTATAATCGAGTCTCGGGCCACTAACAAAATTACGAAAATCATGAGTCCCTTTGAAAAGCTTTATTGTTCTTTTCATTTCACTCATATGTAAATGATATTTTATTTGATAATAATAACCTTCCTTAAGTTTATCATAAGTTCCATTATTAACTTTATAAACATACTTTTTCCATTTTACATCGTGTCTTGCATGAAAATTATCTTTAACAATCTGCCATTTTTTTATAACTATTTCATCATTGAGAAGTCTATTAATTATATTAATGTCTTCTTTTGTTATCTTTTTATCCGTATCAAAATGTGCACATTGTAAATTGGCATGAACTCCAGCATCAGTTCTACCACATCCTTTAATGACTATTTCGTTGTCTATTACATCACTTAAAACTCTTTCCAAAGTTCCTTGAACATTTTTAACATCATTTTGTCTTTGAAATCCATGAAACTTTGTCCCATCATAACTAAACTTAATTAAATATCTCATGATTTTATCCTATAAATAGCCTTTAAAAGTTCATCTAATTCCGTATAGTGATCAAGCCTTACTCCTAATTTTTCACATTTATTGGCAAATTCTACAATCTTCGGCGGATCAATATATAACCCTAAAATTTTATCAAATATATCGGAAGTATCATACTTTACTTCATCATCATTTATTACATATATTCTATCTACACAATTTAAAAACATTTCTGAATTTTTATCCACTAAAAATATTCGTCGATTGTAAGTACTGATCTTTTTAAATAAAGTTTTAAAATAATTCATATCTTTTGAAGTTAAACCAGAAGAAAAATCATAAAGAACTATTTCTTTATCATGTAACTTACTAGCAAGAATCACCTTATTTTTATTACTAATAGATAAATCATTAAACTTTTTGGTTAATATACTTTCATCTAACTTAACCATCTTAAGAGATTCATTTACTTTTTTAGTAATAATATCTTTTACATCTTTATCTCCATAATCAATATTCTTATAACTATTACTTATAATACCAATTATTCTTCCCTTTAGATTACTTAATTCCATAAATCATCCACCAATTCATCCATATCAAAATATATTTTAGAAAATATATCATAATAATTTAATTGTATTGCTAAATCAACTACAAATGGCAACCCATATCCAACTTTTTTAAGTAATTTTTCTTCTTTCAACACTATATTTTTTAATCCTTCTAAGATAATATTTTTACCATCATAAACCATTATATAATCGGCATATAAAGTATCTTCAACATTACTTGTTATTAAAATAAATTTAATATTTTGTTTTTTTAATAAATTAATTATTTCTATTTTTTCTTTATCCCTTAAACCATAAAAAGTATTATTAAAAACTATTCTTTTTGCAGTATGAAACTCCAACTTTGCTCGCAAGTCATTATAAGATAAATCATCATCAATTATAGGATATTCAGAAAATTTAGCCAAAAAAACTTTATCAATATCATTTGCTAGTACAACATAATTATATTCCTCATTAATTTTCATCAAGTAATACTACCATCCCTTCATCTAGACTTTTCTTAACATCAATAAGCCTTTGGTTAGTACTCCCCCGAAATTTACACGCTAAACTTTTCTTATCTATTTCAAACCTACCATCTACTAAAACATCTAATTCCCTTAGCAATTTATTTTTAGCATCATCATTTTGCATTAACTCCTCATAAGTAAATCCTGTATAACCCCAAACATTTAAACCAATACTATGAGCAAATTTAGCAATTTCTAAAGCAGCTTCTGGTTGAAAGAAAGGATCTCCTCCAGATAAAGTAATACCTGTTTGATATTTTAAATTTTTAATTTGTTCCTTTATATCTTCTAAATCTACTTCAAATCCACCATTTAAATTCCAAGTCTCCGGATTATGACATTCCTTACAATGATGTTTACAACCTTGAAACCACACAACAGTTCTTATTCCAGAACCATCAACTATACTATCACTTTGTATATTCCCCGCTAATCTAACTTTCATTTTCCTTCTCCTTATGTCTTTTCACTAATTCGCTTATCTTTATAAAATGATGATTTACTCCAGATTTACCAATCTTATAATCCATCTCTGTTGTAATAATATCTGCTAGTTCCTGATAAGATAATTCCGGATACCTTACTCTTGCATCTGCAACTATCTTAGTTTTATCATCAAGCAAATCAAATAAATCCTTACTTTTTAAATAATTAATATCCTCTAATTGTCTTTGTCCAGTTTTAAAAGTTTTTTCTTGATTGGCAATCTCACAATTATTAAGACGGTTTACCATATTTTTGTGATCGCGATAAATTCGAATATCTTCAAAATAAAATAATGAATTAGTTGCTTTAAATAATTTTATCAAATCACTAATATTTTCACTTGCCTTTATATAAACTACCGTTTTATATCCCCTTTTAATTATTTTGGCATTAAGTTTAAAATACTCAAGCAATTTATGCACTTGTTTAGCAAGTCTTTCTTTAGTAAAAATAAACTCTAAATGATATCCACTAGTACTAGGATTAGAAACATTGCCTACTGCTAAAAAGGCCCCTTCAATAAAAGCAATCTTTTCTTCATCGGTAACGAGCGTTTCCAAATCAATTTTGGTTCCCAAAGCCAAAGAATCTTTGATAAAATCCAATTTTTCTTTGATACTTAATATATATATTTGCTTTACTTTAAATCGTTTTTGCAATCTAATTATTATCTTCGGAGAAACGTCATATATTTCTTTTATTTCTTTATATATTCTTCTAGCAATACTAGCATTTTCTACTGTAATTAATAATTCATCTTTATTAAATTTTCCAATACAATTCAAAAATGCTACAAGCTCATATCTAGCTTCGACGATATTAAATTCATTTTTTGATATTTCCTCTTTTAACATCGTAGTAAATGTCATTTTTTCTTACCATCCATTAAATATGAAAAAATTAAATATCCCGTCTTTAATGAATCATGACGATAATAGCCATCTTCAATTGTAAATAACTTATCAGCAATAACATATATATGAGAATCAACTAATTCGTGCATATCCAAAAGTACCGGATCTTTTTGTTCTTCATTTGCATATTTCATAGCAAGTTTACTACTCATAACAGCATTATTAGCAATTACGACATCAATAGAATCTTTACCTAAATATTTTTCTAAAAAGTCAATATGATCCCGCACAGTAAAATCATCAGTTTCCCCTGGTTGCGTAAATAAATTACAAATATACATTTTATCAGCCTTTGCAGCATTTATTTCTTTAACCAAACCTTTATCAACTAAATGAGGAGTAATACTTGTAAGTAAACTACCAGATGAAAATATAATTAAATCTGCTTCATGTACCGCTTTAATTACTTTAGGATTAACTGTAAAATCTTTATCATATTTAACATAATCAATTTTGCTAGCACACTTCGTAACTTGTTCTTCACCAACAACTTTTTTGCCATCAGTTGTTATTCCAACTAAATTTATATTATCTTCCGTCAAAGGCAAAACAGTTCCTTTTAAATCTAAAATGTTACCAAGTACTGGAATAGCACTATCAAAATTACCTTTTAAATCTAGTAAAGCCGTAAGTAATAAATTTTTAACAGAATGATTACCTAAAGTCTTTGACTTAGTAAACCTATAATTCATAAGATCAATTACATCCTGATCAACATTAGCCATGCTAAGCATTACTTTAGAAATGTCACCAACCGCCGGTATCTTCATTTCCTTACGTAATCTTCCAGTGCTTGCCCCATTATCAGCAACAGTAACAACCGCCGTAATTTCTACTGGAAATAATTTTATTCCTTTTAAAAGTTGAGAAAGTCCACTTCCTCCACCAAATATAACAATCTTCTTCATATTCATCACTAAACTAAGTTTAGCACAAATAATATTTAAAAGCAATTATAGGAAAGATAAAGCATCTCTTTAACCGTATTTTTTTAATTGATTCCTTGTCGAATTTTGACGGACTATTTTTCTTGATTTTGCATTTACATTATTTTAGAATAAATAATCGTTACCGGAGAGTGTTGTGCCTGCTTTAAATCTGAGTAATCTATTACTACTCAAAAATTGGGGGTTTTGTGTGAGTGTGGCAAAGAGATGAAAGAAGAAATAATAAAAAACTTTTAGTAATCATAATTATGTTACTCGTAATTATATTGCGTTTAATAGAACAAAAGTCAAACAAGTTTGACTGACCTTGCATCACTACAAGACATTTCTACTTCACTGAGTCCTTCGGACTCTCCATAGACCAATTTCGGATGGTCGCCACCCTACTATTTTTGTTCACTTATTTTAATACTAAACATTGCAT
>CALVIU010000053.1 GCA_944331835.1 uncultured Bacilli bacterium
GGTATCAAGCAGTTAATACTTCCTTTTTGGAAACTTTTTTCTTCATTTGCCATTGTTACCACTTCCTTACTCTATCGTTCCTACTACTAATTTTCTCTTTTTCTTATCTGTTAGCTGTTTCTTTTCCTTTTCAAGTTCTTTCAAACTCTTTTTTGGTGTTGGCATTTCTTCAGGCATCATTCCGCCAATATCGGCAATTGCTTTCCTTACCTTTTTGCCAACTTCATAATGTACGTTTTTGGCATTATTTTCGCCTTTAACATTATCTCTTAAAAGTTTTTTGTTTGATTGATTCTAAACAAATTTGCTATTAACTCATCCTCATTCATATTATCTAGAATATCTTCTCTATAACGTAATTTTTTCCTCTTAAAAATATCATCAGCAGTTTCACCATTATATAATCCTCTATATCCTGCATTATGAAACTCAGCCATGTTTTTGACTCATGCAGATGCAGCTACTTTTTGTAATGTATAATTTCCTCGTCTGGTTAACTTTCTTTGATAAAATCTTTTCTCATCATCTGATAGAGAAACATATTCTTGTTCTGTGATTTCTTGTTTTCTCGTTTGAACAGCAAAATAAGTTTGACCTAAGGCAACAACCTCTTTACTCGGGTCGGCATTTTGAACTATCAAATAACAAATATATCTTGATAACTTATAATCTTTGATAAATTCTTGTTTCCCTTTTCCTGTTTTTATTGGCTTGTTGATCTCAACAACCCAATCATCATTATCATGAGTGCTATTATTTGCAGCCGTTATTGCCTTATCAATTACTTTTTTAAAATTTCTCCAATCTTTATATTCCAAAACTTTTTGCAAATCGCGAGCAAACCAATACTCGCCTCCATACTCATCAATATGTTTTATATCTTCAAAAGTTTTACTAGTGTATTTATTAACAATTTCTTCCATTCTACCCTCCTTTTTAGAATATAATATTAGGGGATTTACCTTGCAGTAGATTTCACCCTAAACCCTATAGCTACAATCATATCAAGATTATAATAATTCATATTATATGTTTTTCCGTTTGAGGCAACTGTTCGGAATTTCCGAATAGTTGCTAATTTATCTTGTAGGAAGATTCCAACGCGTAATTACCTTTCTAATTCTCATCATAAATATCATTAAAATCACTATATTTTTATCAATTTTTAACAGTTTTAAACGAAAATGTACAAGTTCCAAAATCTAATAAGTTCTTTATTTATAGAGACTATTCTGGGGTTGCAACAAATCGTAATCAATTTATATTTGCCAAATCTTGTCGATTATAATTATTTATTTTTATTACTTTCGTTTATAATTTTTTCTATTTCAATTAAGGCTTTTCTCACATATTTTCTATTAATACCTATAATAGGAATGTTATATTTCTTTATTCCTTCATATATTTTCTCTATAAAAATACCTTTTCTTTTTTCATTACCTTTATTAGTATAAATATAATTAACACAACATGATGGTGACTGTTCAATACCTAATACACCAATTACCTCATATCCGGAATTAATTATACTTTTTATTTCATGAATTACTTGCTCTGCTTTTTTTTGACAATGTCTATTAAATTCATCTGTATTATATTTAGATAATCCCTTTGGTTCTCTAATTAATGAATTATTAAATGTTGCTTCCGTACAAGGCATTTGGACTATATTTATGTCATTATCGATTAATAACTGCATAATAGGTTTTATTGAACTTTTCCATTCGTATTTAACTATACCTTGGGCTTGATATGCTTGAGCTATCAAACAAAATGGTACAAAAATAAATTTTTTACTTCTATTATCCATCAAATAAACTCCTCACAAATATTTATATTATTGTAATCTTCAATTACTTTAATTGCTTTTTCTTTTAAATATCTATCATAAACATTACAAATTGAATTAATTAATTCCTCGTTTATATTATCTTTACTTATTGGGCAACCTAACAGGCATTGCGGCTCTATTGTTTTAGGTATAATTCCCCTTATTAAAAGTTCGTTTTTCAAATTCCAGTCGCTATCTATATTTTTTACTGGATAATCCATTGTTAAATTATATTTTTTAAAAAAAGCAATAAATTTATTTAGCATTACTTCTTGTTCAATTACAAATAATTGAGAAATTCTCGCCCCATCGACAACAACGCTTATATTTTTTTGTTTGCATATAATTATGGAAGCAACATACATTGCCATCCTACAAGCCAGACAATTAAATTGTGATATAGAAATAATACCAAATTTTTTTATAACATAATCGAATTTGTAATTATAAAATGGTACTATAAAATTTCTAAAAATTGCACTAATATCTTTAGTCCCAATAAATTCAATTCTATCATTTCCATATTTTTTTATTAATCTATTTACTGTTGATTTAACATTTTTTATTCCAATACCACAGGAATTATCATATGTAACTAAATACACTTTGTATCCATAATCTAAATACTTTATTGTGGATAATAACGAATCTTTACCACCAGAAAATAATATTAATGCCTCTTTCATATGTACCACCTTTCTAATTTTCTATATTGATTATTCATTTTCAATTACTTACAAACTCCAAATAATTTAAAGCACTACATTTACTAGGAGGCTCAGAAAAACAAGTTCTTGTAATTTTTTCTATTTCCTTATTTGTAATATTTAATGATTTCAATCCTTTTAAATATTTTTTATATTGATAATCTAAGGCATCTTCTAAAGATTCAAAAGTATGAATTCCTCTGTTAGCATAATCCGCCCATTCAAAATAATGCCACTTATTATCACTTTTATATATTAAAAAAGTATGCATTGGATAATTATTAAAATAATTTAACTTAACCATTTCAAATATAGTAACAAATTCATAGTTATGCTTTTTAAACCATGACCTTTCAAACTCCACTGCATCAAAACAGTTACCTACTTTAGATTTTAATAAATCTTCATTACTTTGCAAAATATAAGTTGTAAACCACGAAGAATCAAAATCAGAATCACTAGGATAATGAAGATTACCATCATTACTTAAGTAGCCATAATTAAAATTTTGAACCATAAAATTTAACAATTCTTCCGGCCTATTTATATCATCATATTCACTTTGCACGTTACCCTCCTGATTATGTATCAAAATCAGATTTTATTATAACAAAAAAAAATAAAATTAACTATACTTTACAGTTAATTTTGTAAAATTAGACATTTTTTGCAATAAATTCTATTACGTCATCTTCTTGTTCTTGAACATTTTCTTGATCTTCTTGCGTCATCTCTGAGAAATATTTATTTAATTTAATATTTTTAGAAATTGAATTTAAAGGATATCCAGGATTTATCACTTTTGATGGAGTGTCCACTAATAAAAAGTCGTTCTTACTCCAAGTATATGTTTCTTCTTTTTTTCCATTTATTATTGCAAGCCCATAAACCCAACGAGCCACAATTTTACCATCAACACCATAGTTTTTTACTAAATTACTATAATGTTTAATCATTTCTTCATCAGATAAAGACTTACCATCAACTCTTCTTACATATAATCCCGGTTGAAGTTCATCGGGCACTTTTTCTAGATAAAGGGAATCATCCATTGCCATAACTGGCATATTAGTTACATTATGATATGCTCTTGCTTTAATTAGTGCATTTTCAACTGCTGATGTTCCGTTTTCTTCAACACTTAAAGAAATATCTAAATCTTTTAAAGATAAAAGTTCGATTCCTTTAGCTAATAATTTATCTTTAAATCTTTTTACTTTTGCTTCATTGCTAGTTGCAAATAATATTTTTTTCATTATGTACCACCTAATTTAAATTAATCAATAAGGCCAAAACTACTAAAAGGCCAGAGTCTAAAGACAGCTTCTCCCATTAAATCATCTTTTTTAACAGGGCCAAAATATCTTGAATCCTTACTAATAAGTCTGTTATCTCCTAGAATAAAGTATTCACCATCATCTAAAGTTATTTTTTCATAGTCACTAGTTTCACCATAAGCATAGTCATCATTTATTTCGACCTCATCAATATATATCTTATTATCTTTTATTTCAACAGTTTCTCCAGGAAGTCCAATAATTCTTTTAATGATAATCTCATCATCATATTCTTCATCTAAAACTACTATATCGTAACGGTCGTACTGAGCCATTTTATATAAAAGCAATATGTCTCCATCTGCTAAAGTTTGATTCATACTTGTACCATCTACACGAACTGGAGTTATGATATACATTCTAATAATTATAATAAATATTATAATAGCTATATAAGGTATCAATCCTTTAATAATTTTCATTTAGTAATCACCTATTTATCTTTCTTATTAATTATATAATATTATAATTATTTTTTAAAGAAAAAAATAAGGAAAGATTTAATTTCTTTCCTTAACCTTGTATTCTTTACGCATTCCTTTGATAAAGTTAAGTTTTGCTCTTCTAACTTTACCTTTTTTAACAACTGTTATTTTATCAATTGTTGGGGCATTAACTGGGAATATACGAGATACTCCAACAGTGCCTGATTTTTTACGAACTGTAAATGTTTCAGATACTCCACCACCACGTTTAGCAATAACTAAACCTTCAAATGATTGGATTCTTTCTTTTTTACCTTCTTTTACCCAAACATCAACTTTAACAGTATCCCCTACTCTAAATTCAGGAACATCTTTACGAATGTGTTTTGCATTAATCTTATCTACAAGATTTGCCATACTCTTACCTCCTTATTATTTTTACCTATAATCTTATTCTACAAACAGCGGATTATATACCTTTTGGGTCCATTTGATTATATCATAAGTATTAAGAATATGCAATAAGCAATTGTTTCACAAACATTTGTATGATATGATTTTGCTTGGAACATTTGATAAGTTGGGTGGAGCCAAACTTCTAAAAAGAAGGGAGGCGATAGTTTGACTAAAAAGGATTTTTTAATTCTATCTTTAGTAATGATTATCTTCCTTTTATTATTCTTACTATTCGTAGTACTAATAGAACAAAAGTCAAACAAGTTTGACTGACCTTGCATCACTACAAGGTATTTCTACTTCACTGAGTCCTTTGGACTCTCCATAGACCAATTTCGGATGGTCGCCACCCTACTATTTTTGTTCACT
>CALVIU010000054.1 GCA_944331835.1 uncultured Bacilli bacterium
ATATTACCACATTATCGGTTCCTGAAATTTTGATGGCAAATTGGAATAAATGTTACATATCTATTATAACTGCACAAGGTGTGAAAATCTATGATTTTTTCTTTATTTACAAATGTGAATGAATATGCTATTCTTATAATAGAAGGTGGTAAAATGATTATAGGTATGTCCTTTATTGCAAGCGCTTTCATTTTTGCATCAATGATTGCTATAATTTATTTTGCTAAAAAACACGTCGATACAATCGAAACAAAATTATATAATTATATATTAATAATAAGTATTATTAATATGATAATGGAATTTACATTGTGTACTAATATTTTATTAGATGTACCATTGTTTTCATTTTATAATTTATTGATTAATAAATTGTTTTTAGTAACATTGTTTACATGGTTTTCATTATTTACTCTATATATAATTAGCGTTGCTGGAGTTATAAAAATACATAAAAAAGTTACATGGAAAATAATAATATACTATTTAATCATGGTAATGTTATTAGTATTTTTACCAATAGAATTAGTTGATGAAAATGGAGTAGCATATTCTACGGGAATTGCAACTTATCTTCTATATGGAATTTGTGTATTTTATGTATTAATTTGGTTGATAATAATATTTAAAAACAAGAAAAAACTTAGGAAAAAGGCTTTGCCATTTATTGCTTTTATAATTTGCTTAATTATAATGCTTGTTGCTAGAGCTTTAATTCCAGGTTTATTATTAAATTCATTTTCATCGGCATTTGCTACAGTCTTAATGTACTTCACAATTGAAAATCCAGATATAAAAATGATTGAACAGTTAAATATTGCCAAAGAAACTGCTGAAAAGGCTAACGCTGCAAAAACTGACTTTTTATCAAATATGTCCCATGAAATACGAACACCATTAAATGCAATCGTTGGATTTAGTAATATTTTGTTAGACGATGAAAGCATTCCTGAAAAAGCAAAAGACGAGGTTCGTGACATAGTTATGGCTTCAGATAATTTGCTTGAAATTGTAAATGGTATCTTAGATATTTCTAAAATCGAGGCAAATAAACTTGAAATAGTTAATAATGAATATAGTCCAGAAAAAGTAATTGATGAATTAGTGGCTTTATCTAAAGGGCGTCTTGGAGATAAACTGATAGAGTTTAAAACTAATTTTGATCCATCTATTCCTCCGGTATTATATGGCGATGCCGGACGTATTAAACAAATATGTGTTAATATTTTGACTAATGCTATTAAATATACCAAAGAAGGCTGGATAGAATTTAAAGTAAGTTCAATCGTTAAAGACAATATATGTCGTCTTATAATATCAGTAGAAGATACTGGAATAGGTATTAAAGAAAAAAATATTGATAAGTTATTTAATAAATTTGAAAGATTAGATTTAGAAGATAATGTTACTATCGAAGGCACCGGATTGGGTCTAGCAATAACAAAAAAATTAGTAGACCTAATGCATGGAAAGATAGTTGTTCAAAGTGTCTTTGGTAAAGGATCCAAATTTACAGTATGTCTTGATCAACGGATTGTTGAAAATCCGACGATTAAAGTAGATACTGAAAAAATCATTAATGAAGAAATAATTGTTAATAATAAAAAAGTCTTACTTGTTGATGACAATAAGATAAATTTGAAGGTTGCTGAACGCTTGTTAGAATCATATGGCATCAAAACCGAAAGTGTTGAAAGCGGTTATGATTGTATTGAAAAAATAAAGAATGGAAACAAATATAATCTTATTATGCTTGATGACATGATGCCTAGAATGAGTGGTGTTGAAACCCTTAAGAAGTTAAAAAAAATAAAAGGTTTTGATACAAAAGTTATCGCTCTTACTGCTAATGCTTTAACAGGCATGCGTGAAAAATATTTGAGTGATGGCTTCAATGATTATCTAGCAAAACCTATCAACAAAGAAGAATTAAATAAGATTATTAACAAATATTTGAATAATGATTAAGGAGTGAATTTGGGATGAAAGATGTTAATATTTTGATTGAAAATGGAGCAAATGTCAAAAAGGCTCTTGAGTTGTTTGGAGATATGGAAACTTATGATCAAACTTTAGAAGTTTTCTTAAGTGAAGTTCCTAGTAAAATTAAATTACTACAAAATTATAAAGAAATCGGTGATATGGCTAACTATGCGATTCAAGTTCATTCACTAAAAAGTGATGCCAGATACTTTGGTTTTGAATCTCTTGGTGAATTAGCTTATAATCACGAAATGGAAAGTAAAGCTAACAATCTTTACTATGTTACAGAACATTTTGACGAGTTAATGGATGAAACCAACCGGGTTATTAATTTAGTAAAAAAATATTTGGGAGTAGGTAGTGTTTCTGAAAGCGAATATAAAAAGCCTGAAAAAAATCATGATAAAGCCATATTAGTAGTTGATGACTCTAATTTAATTAGAAACTTTATTTTAAAAATATTTAAAGATGATTTTGAAGTAATAGTTGCTAATGATGGTAAAGAAGCAATAGATGTAATAAATGATTCGGAACAAGGCAGCAAAATTAAGGCCATACTACTTGACTTAAATATGCCAAATGTAGATGGTTTTGAAGTCTTAGATTATTTTAAAAGTAATGATTTATTTAAAAAATATCCAACTTCAATTATTACGGGAGTTGATGATAAAGAATCAATTGAAAAAGCCTATAAATATCCAATCGTTGATATTTTGCTTAAACCATTTAATGAAAGAGATGTCAAAAAAATATTAGAAAAAACAATCAATAATAACATTTAATAAAAGTTGCCTAAAGCAACTTTTATTGTCCCCTTGTCATTATATTTACTTATGTTTTTTAGTAAACTCTTTAGAGTTTGCTTTTATTTTGTTATAATTAATTAAAGGAGGAACTGTTATGGACAAAAAATTAATTATATTTAATTATATCTTACTTTTATTTTCGATAATGGTATTCGGAGAATATTTAATCAATTTTGCTAATTATTCATCAGTCTTTATTGTATTTTTACTATTTTTTATATTACTAGCCTTACATGTCTTTGTTATTGGAATAATTTGTAATAAAGAAAAAATATATAAGCAAAATATAAAATTATATCTAATACTTTATATAATATTACTTATTAGTTTAACAATATTTATTGAACGTCCAGATTTTGCTTTATTTGATGCTAAATATATAGGAACCTATGCTAGTGAAATTAATTTGATTCCCTTTAAAACTATAATTCATTTTCTCGTAGATAATGTAAATTTAGGAACAAAAATATATAATTTAGTTGGTAACTTAATTGCTTTAATGCCGCTTTCTTTTTTACTAGTTTTACTAAATAAAAAGTATGAAACATATAAAGGACAACTTAAAGTACTATTTATTACAGTTTTGTTAATTGAGTTTTTTCAATTTATCTTATCGGCAGGTCGCCTAGATATTGATGATTTTATTTTAAATATCGGTGGTGCTTTATTATTTTTTACCATATTAAAGAAAACAAAATTAATTAATCCAATTAGGCATTTATTTAATAGTGATTTAAATATACCTAAACTGACTAAATATATTTTACTAGTATTAATAACTATTGCTATAATTGTTATGGATGTTTTATTTATCATTGATTTAAATACTGATAGAAATACCAAACAAGAACATGATTATTTCTCAAGTTATGAAATAACTGATAATTGTAATGGCTTAAGAAAAGTAGAGATGGGCAATTATAATTTATATATAGACTGTGTCGATATTTCTTTTACTGACGAAGAAGATTATCATTTTACTTTAGAAGAAGCATTAGAGCAAAATATAATTGATTTGAACAACTTAAATAAATATTTTAAAATTGTTGAGTTTTTAGAAGATGCCACAATTTATCGGGATGATGAATTTACCTTATTTACCTGTAATAGTAGTAAAGATATTTATGTTGGTAACAAAGATATGCAATATAATGGAGAATGTTCATGAGTATTTATGATGTTTTAAAAAAATTAAATATCTCATATAATAAAATTGAGCATGAAGCAGTTTTTACTGCTCACGAAGCCCAGGTGCTAAAGAAACGTATTAAAGGAATAGGGTGTAAAAACTTATTTTTAAAAAGTGAGCCCAATAATTATTATTTATATATGCTAGAGGATAATAAGCAAGCCAACTTAAAAAAGTTAGAAGAATTTTTAAATATCAAAAAAATTCATTTTGCTAGTAGCAACGAATTAATGCAAATATTAGACTTACCAAGAGGTGGCGTAACTCCACTCGGAATAATTAATGATTTAGATAATAAAGTTACAATAATACTTGATGCTAATCTTGTAAATAAAGTTTTACTAATGCACCCAGAAGTTAATACTAAAACATTAGCAATAAATTATAAAGATTTAATAAAATATATTGAGTACCTTGATCATTCATATTTAATTTTTAGTTGACAAACTTAGTCTTAAATAATAATATTATATATGCAAGGATTTAATAATTTAATTACTGTGCAGATTAAGTTATTTAAGTGCTTGCATTTTTTTAGGAAATTGCATTATTTAGTAAAAATTAATTGATATACATACATTTGTTTGGTATAATTAACTTATCATTCAGGGGGACATTATGCAGACAATATTAAAAGGATATGTTTTAAGATTATATCCAACAGATAACCAAAAAGAATTAATTAATAAAACTATTGGATGTACTAGATTTGTGTATAATCATTTTTTGAGTGATAGAATAAATGATTATAAAAGAGCAGGTAAATCTAGATCTTGTTATGACCAAATAAAAGAATTACCTGGATTGTGCAAGGAGTATCCTTGGTTAAGTGAAGTGGATAGTTGTTCTTTAAGAACTGCGCTATTTAGTCTAGAAGATGCCTATAAAAGATTTTATAGTAAACAAAATGGATTTCCAAAATTTAAAAATAAAGATATAGGAAATAGTTATAAAACAAATAATATAAAAAATTCATATAAAGATAAAAATTATGAAAGTATCAAAGTTGATTTTCAAAATAAAATAATAACATTACCAAAATTAAAAGAAGTAAAATTTAGAGGATATAGAAACAAAGATTGTTTTATAGGTAATATAAAAAGTGGAGT
>CALVIU010000055.1 GCA_944331835.1 uncultured Bacilli bacterium
TGATTATTTTGACAAGTCAAAATAATCTATAGTTGGTTTGTCGTGACTCTGTCACTTATGTTTGACAAACCTACAAATGTCCATGGAATTTGCCAATTTTACGGCAAATTTTGTTAAATATATTAGGATATATATAAATATATTCTAAAAAGGAAAAATTTAGCATTGATTTCAAACTAAAGTTCGTGATAAAATTATCCTGCAAGTATTTTATTTTTTAGATGTATTTAAATAATAAAATATGGTAGAATATGTAATGCGAAAGAAGTGATTATTATGTCTAATGTTGATAAAATTGTAGTTAAAGGGGCAAGGGAAAACAATTTAAAAAATATTGATATTGAAATACCTAAAAATAAATTAGTAGTAATGACCGGAGTATCAGGAAGTGGTAAAAGTAGTTTAGCGTTTGATACTATTTATGCTGAAGGGCAAAGAAGATATGTTGAATCTCTTTCAGCATATGCCAGACAATTTATTGGTGTAAATGAAAAGCCAGATGTTGACTCAATCGAAGGGTTAAGTCCATCTATATCAATTGATCAAAAATCGACGAATAAAAATCCTCGTTCAACTGTTGGAACAATTACAGAAATTTACGATTATCTTCGTCTTTTATTTGCTCGTATTGGAACTCCATATTGTCCTAATCATCACATTCCTATAACTAGCCAAAGTATCGAAGAAATGACTAATCGTGTGATGGAATATGCTGGACTTACTGTAACAATTTTATCTCCGATAGTTCATGGTGAAAAAGGAACTCATAAAGATCTATTTGATGAACTACGTAAAGAAGGATATTCTAAAGTTCGTGTCAATGGCAAAATTATGAGCCTTAACGATGAAATAACTCTTGAAAAAAACAAAAAAGATAATATTGACATTGTTATGGATAAAGTAACCGTTGATGATATTGAACGCGGACGTATTTTCGAAGCCATAGAAGAATCGACAAAAAAAGCCGATGGCAAAGTGGTAATACTTGTTAATGATGAAGAAATATTCATGAGTGAAAAATATGCTTGTATTAAATGTAATTATTCAATTCCGGAACTTGAACCGAGACTATTTTCTTTTAATGCTCCATATGGTGCTTGCGAAGAATGTAAAGGCTTAGGAACAAAACTTAAAATAAGTGAAGATTTACTTATTCCTGATTGGAATAAATCGATTATGGACGGTGGAATTACCGCAATTAGTATGGATTCCACAACTTATTTCACTCAAATAGAAACTGTATGCAAGTTTTATGACATTGATATGTATGCACCACTTAAAAACATACCACGGGAAAAACTTGATTATGTTTTATATGGTACAAATGAAATGATGGAATTTAATTATGTATCTAAAAATGGTAATACACGTAATACTAAAGGTACTTACGAAGGTGTCATCCCTGCTTTAGAAAGAAGATACATGGAAACAAAAAGTGGTTGGATAAGAGAATGGCTAGATGGTTTTATGGTGGAAACTGAATGCCCAGTTTGTAAAGGAAAACGTCTTCAAAAATCGGTTTTATCAATTTATATCAACGACAAAAATATTTTTGATATGACTGATATGTCAATCGGGGATTTACTTGATTTTGTTAAAAAACTAAAACTTACTAACGAACAAAAAGAAATAAGTGAACTTATATTAAAAGAAATAATTTCTCGTTTGGAATTTCTAAATAATGTAGGTCTTTCTTACTTAACTCTTACTCGTAGTGCAGGAACTTTATCTGGTGGAGAAGCCCAACGTATAAGACTGGCAACACAAATCGGATCTCGACTTTCGGGAGTTTTATATGTTTTAGATGAACCATCAATTGGTCTTCATCAAAAAGATAATGAAAAATTGATAAATTCTTTAAAAGAAATGCGTGATTTAGGGAACTCTTTAATAGTTGTAGAACATGACACCGATACGATGCTTGCTGCTGATTATCTAATCGATATTGGACCTGGTGCTGGTGAATTTGGTGGATGCGTTATGGCTGCTGGAACCCCAGAAGAAGTTATGCATAATCCTAATAGTTTAACTGGTAAATACTTAAGTGGAGTTGAAAAAATTGAAATACCTAAAAAACGTCGTAAAGGAAATGGTTTAAAAATATCTATTAAAGGAGCAAAGGAAAACAATCTACATAATGTAAATGTTGATATTCCTTTAAATAAACTAGTAGTTGTAACTGGTGTATCTGGTTCCGGTAAATCATCTCTTATCAATGAAGTATTATATAAAACTATTGCTAACAAATTATATCGCAGTAAAGTAGTACCGGGTAAACACAAAGATATTTTAGGTTTAGAAAATATCGATAAAGTAGTCCAAATAACCCAAGATGCTATTGGTAGAACTCCAAGAAGTAATCCAGCAACTTATGTTGGAGTATTTGATGATATCCGTGATCTATTTGCCACAACTAAAGAAGCGAAAATGCGCGGTTATGACAAAAGTAGATTCTCATTTAACGTCAAGGGCGGAAGATGTGAAAATTGTTGGGGAGATGGTGTCAAGAAAATTGAAATGCATTTCCTAGCAGATGTTTACGTTCCATGTGATGTATGTAAAGGTCGTCGTTATAATAAAGAAACATTAGAAATAAAATATAAGGGTAAGAATATTAGTGAAGTTTTAGATATGCGTGTCAGTGAAGCAATCGAATTTTTCGCTAATGTTCCTAAAATCTATAACAAACTTAAAGTTATGATGGATGTAGGACTTTCTTATATTAAATTAGGTCAACCAGCTCCAACTCTTTCTGGTGGAGAAGCTGGACGTGTCAAGTTGGCCAAAGAACTTCAAAAGAAAGCCACAGGAAAATCGCTATTTATTTTAGATGAACCGACAACTGGTTTACACTCAGATGACATTAAAAAGCTGTTAAGTATTTTAAATCGTATCGTTGATAATGGTGATACAGTTATTGTAATTGAACACAACTTAGATGTTATAAAAGTAGCAGATTATATTATTGATTTAGGACCTGACGGTGGTAAAAATGGTGGTAAAGTAGTAGTAACTGGAACTCCAGAAGAAGTAGCTAAATGTGAAAAATCATACACGGGAGAATTTTTAAAAAAAATTTTAGCAGAAAATAAATAGATTTATTTTTATATTATTGTTATAATAATTAATATATGGAGGGTGATAAAGTGGACCGATATATCATTACAATAGGTAACGTTAATATTGAATGGTACTCAGTATTAATTGTAGTAGCAGCAATATTAGCTATTATTATGATTATTAGAGAAGCAAAACGGTATAAATATCCTACAGATTTTGTCTTTAACATGTGTTTTTGGGCAATTATTGCTGGAATCATCGGTGCTAGAATCTATTATGTTTTATTCAATCTCGATTTATATACTAATTTCTGGGATGTCTTTAAAATATGGGAAGGCGGGCTTGCTATCCACGGTGGTATAATCTTTGGTTTAATAACTTGTTTATTATATTGTAAAAAATATAATGTCCGAACAGTAAGAATGCTTGATTTTATAGTACCAGCCTTATTATTAGCTCAAGCTATTGGTAGATGGGGTAACTTCTTTAATCAAGAAGCTCATGGGGCAGCTACTAGTTTAGGGCATTTACAAAGTTTACACATTCCAGACTTTATTATAGAAGGAATGAATATCGGCGGAGTTTATTATGAGCCAACGTTTCTTTATGAATCCTTAATGTGTCTTGTAGGTTTTATCTTAATTTTAATAATTCGCCGTTTGAAGATAACAAAAGTTGGCCAACCAACAGCATTTTATTTGATGTGGTATGGTTTAGGAAGATTCTTTATTGAAACGATGCGTACAGATTCTTTGATGCTCGGCGGATTTAAAGTAGCTCAAATAGTTTCGGTTATTATGATAATAGTAGGTTTACTAATAATTATGATTACAGGCCGTAAAGGGCGTTATGAAGATTTGTATGATCAAGATGAAACTGAAACAATTAAATTTTAAGGGGGAAATTCATGTACGATATAATTATCATCGGTATGGGAATAAGTGGTGTAACTGCAGCCATCTATGCTAAAAGAGAAAATAAAAATGTCCTTTTAATAGATAAAGGAATGCCTGGTGGTTTATTAAATAACATCGATAATATTACCAATTATCCAGGATTACCTAATATAAGTGGTCCAGACTTTGCCATCAATTTACTTAATCAAATTCAAAGTTTGGATATACCTTATAAATTAGAAGAAGTAGTTGAATTAAAATTATCTGGCAAGATTAAAGTGGTTAAAACAACTAATAATGAATATAAAGCCTCAAATATCATACTGGCCATGGGTAGAACTCCAAAATTCCTAGGATTAGAAAATGAAAAATCACTTTTAGGCCATGGAATATCTACTTGTGCAATGTGTGACGGTTTCTTTTACAAAAATAAAGATATTGCAGTTGTTGGTACTGGCAATAGTGCTTTACAAGAAACTTTATATTTATCCAAACTGGTTAATAAAATCTATCTTATCAATCGGCGCGATGGTTTCCGTGGTGATGCCATGCTAGTTGATGAAGTAAAAAAATTACCCAATATAGAAATAATTTATAATAGTAATATCCAAAAATTAAATGAAAAAGATTCTAAATTAGATTCTATTACTTTGGATACCAAAAGAACTATTCCAGTCTCCGGATTATTCTTGTATATTGGTTTTACTCCAGCAACTAAAATAGTTGATTCTAAGATTTTAGATGAAGATGGCTATATCAAAGTTAATAAAAAATTTAAAACTCCTATAAAAGGAATATATGCTATCGGAGATATAATTAAAAAAGACATTTATCAACTTATAACCGCGGCATCTGATGGTGCTAGAGTAATAAATAATATTGAATAATTTTAAATGGCATCTACTAATTGGTAGATGCTTTTTTTATATTATAAATTACAGGTTAAAATTGTATCTATAAGAAAAAACACGAGTCCAAAAATTTGGTTATGTATCCTAACATAACATGTTTATCTAGTCTATAGGAGATTTTGACTACTTTTGTCGAAATATTCCCGTATTTGTAAATAAAACTAAAAATATAAAAT
>CALVIU010000056.1 GCA_944331835.1 uncultured Bacilli bacterium
GTTCTATTTTCATTTTGAGAAAAAGTTTGTTCTTCTTTAAAAAAGTAAGAAATTCCCATAAATGTAAGAAATAAAACAAAGGAAAAAGTTAAAATATAATTTAATATCTTTTGCATAGTACCTCCCTAAAATCTAAAATATAAGAATGGATTATAAGTTGATCCAACTAAGAAACTAAGAGATATGAAGAATAAAACGAGACAAATAATTATTTCAATTATCATAAATATTTTATTGTTTTTTAATTTTTCTTTTATCTTTTTAAATATTGGTGTACAACCTATAATTGCAATTATAAATAAAACAAAATGGGTGGAAATTAGATAGATAGATTCAGTAGATATAATCTCATTATTAAAGTTAAACATTATACTTATATAATTTAGACCATCTTCTAGAGTTGGACAAGCAAAAATTACCCAACTAATAACTACAAAAAATAATGTGTATAGGTGTCTGATAAAACTAGGCATTTTATCTAATACTTTCTTTAATACAAATTTTTCAATAATTAGTAAAACACCGAAGTATAGTCCCCAGACTACAAAATTCCAACTTGCTCCATGCCATAACCCTGTCAAAAACCAAACAATCAACAAGTTAATAACTGTTCTTGCTATAGTTTTTCTACTCCCCCCGAGTGGAATATAGACATATTCCTTAAACCATGAACTAAGAGAAATATGCCACCTTCTCCAAAAATCTGTTATACTTTTTGCAATATATGGATAGTTAAAGTTTTCTAAGAAATGGAAACCAAACATTTTGCCAAGGCCAATGGCCATATCAGAATAACCGGAGAAATCATAGTAAATTTGTAATGAATAACAAATTGCTCCAATCCAAGCTAGACTAAGAGAAATCTCACTATATGGTAGACTGTGGATAGATTCCCAAATGAAACCAACATTGTTGGCAATCATGACTTTTTTAAATAAGCCAATAATAAAACGTTTGATTCCTTCGGAAAAATCAGTAATATTTTCCTTTCTATTTTCTAAACTTTCACTGACATCTCGATATTTTACAATGGGTCCAGCGATAAGTTGGGGAAACAAAGTAACATATGTTGCGAAAGAAATAAAGTTTTTTTGAGCTTTAACATTTTGTTTATAAACATCGATAGTATAAGACATCGTTTGGAATGTATAAAAAGAAATACCTATAGGTAAAGCAATAGATAATAAAGAAAGATTTAAATTAAAAAGGGAATTGATATTAGAAATTAAAAAGTCACTATATTTGAAGAATCCTAATATTGCCAAGTTACCTACAACAGAGACAATCAATACTATTTTGGCATATTTATGTTGATTCTTTTTTTGAAATTTATCTATTAATAAGCCATTTATATAATCAAACACAGTAGAAAAAAGCATTATTAAAATATAGATTGGTTCACCCCAGGCATAAAATATTAAACTAGCAATAAGTAAAATAAAATTACGAAATTTTTTTGGACTTAGATAATAAACAATTAGAGTAATTGGTAAAAAGAAGTATAAGAATACTTGACTACTAAAAAGCAATGTTATTCACCTTCAATAACGAACTCTAATGTTCCTAAAGCCCCGACAGAAATTTCATATTTAGGAAATACTATTACAATTTGTCCTTCATCGTTTATATAAAATTCATGAAATTCATCGATATAATCAATAACAGAACCATCAATTAATAAAGAATCTTGAAAGTCTTTATCCATTTTAGAAATTTGTTTATCGATATCATCAGCAATAATCTTTTGATAATCACTACCAAATATGTCTTGTAAATTTAATATTCTGCCAGTTTCCAAATCAATATTATAATAATATCCAATATTGTATGCACTTGCTAGGGTTTCGCTTTTATTAATCACAAATGAAGCAAACTTATCACTTATATGCTTAATTTCATAATTTATATTAACATATATTGGATAAAAATCTTCTGGATTTCCTCCGGTAGCAATAAAAGCATCATAATATTCTTTAGCTCTTGTTTTAGAGGCTTCTACTTCTTCATCAATTAACTTAGATATTTCTAAATTTACTCTATTTTCTAAGTCATCATTTCCATTTAAATCGACGTGAGGAATGGAAACATCAATGTATTCATAATCATCTTCAAAATGATATTCTCTAAATGTAAAAATTTTACAAATATCGCCGATGATGTCTATTTCGTACATAGTTTTAGCAAATACAGGTATTGTATTTAAAAATGTTACAAAAACTATGAATAATGTGAGTACTGTTCCTCCGAATATCTTAAACCCTTGATTTTTTTTAAGAGGAGTACTTAAACCATCATAAATTGCTTTATTAACTACTTCATCTAATTGCTTGGGAATTGCAATTTTTTCTTTTTTATAACTCATACAAACTCCTCCATATTCATTTTTAAAATTTTTAATGCTTTATATAATCTAGTTTTAACTGTATTAGTATTTGTTCTAGTTATTTTAGCAATTTCTTCTATTTTCATATCTTCAAAAAATCTCAATATAATTATCATCTTAAGTTTAGGTTCTAGTAAATCCATGGCATGATATAATTCATCTTCTTCATGATATTTGTCTTTAGTTTTTAAAGATTCTTCAAAGTCTTGATAGGATCCCAAGAAAAGTAATTTCTTACTTTTTTTTAATTGTAGCAAAGCATTCATTAACTAAAATTCTATAAAACCACGTTTTTAAATATTCTATATGTCTTAATGTGTACCTTTTTTGTAAAGCCTTTACTATTGCTTCTTGAACAATATCTAAAGCCTGATCTTGATTTTTGACATAACTGAAGGCAACTCTAAAAAAATATTCTTGATTATCTTTAATAAACTCGATTATTTCTTTGTCGTTGCTGGTTGTTAACATCATAGATATTTATTGATTATTTTTTCTGCTTGATTATCATTTGATACACATAATACTACATATTTTTCATTACTTTTAATAATACTTTTTTCTAAACGCGAAACTTCTTCAGGAACATAGTTTGCAAAATTTTGTTTTTGTTCTTCAACTCGTTTTTCTAAAGCAGCTTTGACATCTTCTTCATCACTGGAATTTTTTAAAGTTATTATAGCAATTTCTTCAGCTGTTGCACCACTTCCAATATAAATAACATAATCTTCTACTTCCGGCATGTCATATATTTTGGAAATGTCACCTTCAAATAATGTTAATTCATCATCGAAATCGACTTCTGTTAATAATTCGCTTGCTAAATCATTGGGAGTAAAAGTTTTTGTTTCTTTACCACAACCACATACTAAAAATAATATTATTCCTATTAAAACATACTTTTTCAATTTATCACTTCACTTCCTAATTTTCTACTATATAATGAGTTTTTAAATATTGCAACCATTTATCGCAATAATTTTTATTTAAAT
Source organism: uncultured Bacilli bacterium (assembly GCA_944331835.1). Lineage (GTDB taxonomy): Bacteria > Bacillota_I > Bacilli_A > RF39 > UBA660 > Onthocola_B. The sequence continues at coordinate 3,376 of CALVIU010000056.1, forward strand.
GAATTCCATCAGTTGCAGCATCATCTGGTAGATAACCTTGTTCATTTGCTACTGAGGATGAAATATCTAAATAGTACACATCTTTTTCTTTGGCCATTTCTTTTAATAAATCATTATATTCATTTATTTTAGACATCTTTATATAATCATGGTTAAGAGAAACTTCTTCACTTACTGGTAATATTGATTCAACATAAATAATGGCATTAGGATTTATCTTTTTTATAGAATCGATTATTTCGCCATATTTTTTAATAAATAAACTACTAGATTGCCAACCGGTTTCATTGATTCCTAACATGATATATACTTTGTTAAAAGAATCTTTGGCTAAAGCATCCATGATTGTAATTTTTTCTCCATCTTCTGTAATAACAGGATTAGTAAATATTGTATCAACCATCAATCCTTTGTGAGTATAAAATTTAGCATCAACATTTTCATAAATCATAAATCCTTCAGTTCTTGAGTCACCGATGAAAACGGCATCATCAAAATATGTATCAGCAATTTCTTCTTGTAAAGGAACTGAATCTATTTGAGGTTCATCTTCTTCATCTTTAATTGGTTCTTCTGTTTCAGGTGGATTAGGAACTGGTTCATTATCCTTAGGTGTATCACTTTTCAAAGATACATTTTCTCCATTATTTTCAATTGGTTTTTCATTATTTTTAAATGCTTTGCTTGTAAATATTCCTGCTACCCCCAATAAAACTATAACTAGTACAATTACTATACTTTTTTTAATACGCATTTATTTCATCTCCCATAATATTAGATATTTTAATGTGACAAAAAGTTTTAATTTTTTTAAAAATTTTGTCAAAAAAATTAGCAATAAATGCTAACTTTTTTGTTTCCAAACTTTTTTCCAATTCCACATGTTATTCTAATAAAGTATTATGGGGATTTACAATATTTATAATATTATGTGTTCACGTTGGAATATAAGGTCAAATTGCTTTTTATATTTATAGTGTTTATTATATTAATAATATTATAAAGATTGTTATTTTGTGGACAAATTGTGTACATATCTACATCCCATTTACTAGAATCATTTAAACAAGAATTTTTTTTACAAACTTGCTAATATAAATCAAGTACTTTTTATAAAATTTTTAATTTTTTTAAATTTTTAAATTTTGACATGCTGAC
>CALVIU010000057.1 GCA_944331835.1 uncultured Bacilli bacterium
AGTGTTTCTAACCAGAAATAAGTCTTGCAAATTAAGAATTTTTTCAAAAACCGGAATTCACTCTAAAAATTTGCGACTTTTTTATCACTTTTTATGATAAGCTCATTGTATAACTGTTATTTGCTGTATCTAAAGAAATATTTAACCCCGTAACGTTTGCATCTGCCCCTCCAACAAACTTATATGTAGGTTGTAAATTATATGTAACTCCAGATGTAAAGTTTACAGCATCAGCATATGTATTTAAATTATTTTTATTTAAAATTTTAGATAATGTTGTCTTATAAGTATTAGCTATAGCATAGATATCTGTACCATCACTTGCTCCAAAAGATGAGCCCAAACTTTCTAAAGAATTACTAGTTCCTTCTTCTACTGTTAAATTTCCACTATAAGTAACATTATTATAAATTATATCTACATTATATACTCCTGGATACACTCCATTTAAAGTAAATGAGCCATCACTACCAGTAGTAGCAACTAAAGAATTATTTTGCAAAGATAATGTTGCTCCACTTAAAGCGCTTCCTGATGAATCACTCAAAATACCTGTAAAATTATAATTCATTTTGGCATTTTCTACTTCTGCAACTATTTCCGTATTTACATAAAAATAAGAATAACTGGCAGCAGGTATGGCCTTATCAGACAACCACATTTTTACTCTATAAGTTTTCGTAGCATTTCCACTACTTGTACTACCTACTGTATCAAATAAAATTGCATAACGATTATATCTAGAATCTCCACTATTAACTGAATAAATTGGCAAATCAGCTATAGTTATTGGTCCAACAATTAAAGTTTCATCATTAACCCCGTTGTATTCATAAACAGCTATTTTAATATAATCAAGTGGTGTCAACATATCAGATTCACTATATCCCCCTCGAGATGTAAAATTTTCCATATCATATCCAACAGTCAATGTATATGTTGAATCCAATGTTCCTGTATTTTGAATATATATAACACTTGCTTCACTTTGATTCATACCCATTTCATCAGACATTGATGACATATTATTTCTCGATATTGCAGAAGACTGTTCCCCATAAGAAACAGCTAAAGTTCCTGTAGTTACAGTTTGATTATTAGTATTAGTTTTTACTGTAAAAAAGGATGCATAAGAAAAACCAATAACTGAAATAGTCAAAACAAACACACAAGCTGCAATAAAGAAATTTCGACTTTTAATAAATTTTGTCAGTTTTTCAAAATCTATTTTCTTTTTCATGTATCTTCACCTAGTATAATTCTAACACATAAACAAAATAAAAAAAAGTCATTTTTTTAATGACTTCTGCGATATCTTTCTTTAGGATCTAAATATTTCTTTCTAAGTCTTATTTCATCCGGAGTTATTTCAATATATTCATCATTTTCAATAAATTCTAAAGCCTCTTCAAGTGTAAACTTCTTTGCTTTATTTAAAACAATTGCTTCATCAGCATGAGCACTACGTGTATTTGTAAGTTCTTTATTTTTACAAGGATTGACATTTAAATCTCCTTCTTTATTACAAATACCGATAATCATACCTACATAAACTTCTGTAGATGGGTCAACTATCATCGTACCCCGACTACTTAAGTTAAATAATGAATAACCAAATGTTGTACCATTTTCCATAGATACCAAAACACCATTTTTTCTTCCTTGAATTGGACCTACATATGGACCATATGAGTCAAATGAACGAACCATGATTCCTTCACCTTTGGTTTCTGTAATAAAAGCCCCACGATATCCAATCAAACCTCGGGTTGGTACTAAATATTCTATTTTTGTATAACCTACTTCTCCCGGAGCAACACTTTGCATCATACCTTTTCTTTCATTTAATGAATTAATTACTGTTCCTGAATATTCATTTGGTACATTAACTATTACTTTTTCATACGGTTCAAGTTTTTGTCCATTTTCTTCTTTAAATATTACTTCAGGCTTAGAAACAGATAGTTCATATCCTTCACGACGCATATTTTCAAGTAATATTGATAAATGTAATTCTCCTCGACCACTTACTTTAAAACCATCTGAATCTGGTAAAACTTCTACTTTTAACCCTACATTAGTTTCAAGTTCTCTATCAAGTCTTTCTTTTAAATGTCTATTTGTTAAAAACTTACCACTTTGTCCTGCAAACGGTGAATCATTTACTAAGAAATTCATCGACAAAGTTGGTTCTTCAATAACTATTTTAGGAAGTGGATCTATATGATTCTTATCGCAAATTGTATCCCCAATAGACACATGAGCGCATCCTGCAACAGTTACAATATCTCCATAATACGCAGTATTAACTTCTACTCTTTTAATTCCTTCATTAACAAAAAGCTTAGTTACTCTAAATGACTCAGTAGTTCCATCATTTTTAGCAATTGCTACAGTTTCTCCAACACTTATTTTACCTTTATTAATTCTACCAATTCCAAGTCGACCAATATAATCATCATAAGCAAGTTGACTAATTTGCATTTGTAACGGATCAGTCTCACTACCTTCAAAAGGTTTAGTATTATTAACGATAGTTTCAAATAAAGGCGTTAAATCTTTACCTTCATCTCCCATGTTATAAATAGCATAGCCACTTCTAGCACTACCATATAAAATTGGAAAATCCAATTGTTCATCAGTTGCTCCAAGTTCCATAAATAGATTAAATGTCATATCAACTACTTCTACTGCTCTTTGATCCTTCTTATCTATCTTATTAATAAATAGAATAGGTTTTAAATTATTTTGTAATGCTTCTTTTAAAACAAATCTTGTCTGAGGCATAGGCCCTTCAGCAGAATCCACTAACAAAATAACTGTATCGACAGTCTTAATGATTCTTTCAATTTCACTTGAAAAATCAGCGTGACCTGGCGTATCAACTATATTGATTTTATAATCCTTATATTTAATAGCACAGTTTTTAGCAGTAATAGTTATTCCTCTTTCTTTTTCAAGATCCCCACTATCCATAACGCAATCTACTAATTCTTCATTTTCTCTAAAAACTCCACTTTGACGCAACAATCCATCAACCAAAGTAGATTTACCAGCATCGACATGAGCAACAACTGCAATATTAATTATTTTATCCATAAAAACCATCCCTTTTTCGCACCCCTAGATAATAATACAAATGTCTAAAAATGTCAAGAAAAACAAGAAAAAATGTTAATCCTTTTTTAAAAAGATACCTTATCATTAATAAAAAAGATTCCGATATATATTGTATAATATCTC
>CALVIU010000058.1 GCA_944331835.1 uncultured Bacilli bacterium
GTAACTAAATTACGATGTAACATTTTTCCTTAAAATTGACTTACTATTTTTGTAACATTTTCGCTTGTAAATCACAAATTTTACGTTTCTTTTTCAAAAAAAAGTCTTACATTTTAGATATACTTACATTTTAACTATTGGAACTATTCTTAAAATATGTTAATATTAATATAAAGATAAGGAGGAATTACTTTGGCTAGGAAATTTTTTAATCAGAGAGTAAAAGGTTCTTCTAATAAATCGATGATTGCTTATATAATTGTTGGAGCTTGTATTATTCTAATATTTGTAGCTGTCATAATGGTTGTGATATTTAGCAATAGTTCGCCACAGGAAGATTCAATAATTGAAATTAGAGATGTAGTTACTGTTGAAATAAATAGCGAAGTTCCAGACAAAACATTATTCTTTGCAGAATTGCAAAATGTTAGTGAGGATGATATCAATGTATCATTTACTGATGTAGATTTAACTAAAGTTGGAGAGTATCCGGTAGAAATTGAAGTTTATGGAGAAACTTATGAATCAAAAGTTGCGGTTGTTGATACAGAAGCTCCAGTATTAACTGTAAGAAATTATAACATTGATACTGGGGGTAGTTATAGTGCTGATGATTTTGTTGAAAGTTGTACTGACAATAGTGGCGAAGAATGTATAGTTGAATTCTATAGCTTAGGAATGGATCAAGCTGGAAATACAATCGATTTTAGCTCATTTGTTGCAGAGGGCATATATAGTGTACAAATAATTGCAAGCGATTCATCAGGAAACTCTACTTCTCCAATTACTGCACAATTGACAATTGGAGATTCTGGTGAAACACAACAACCAACTTATTGTAATTTTGGTAATTCAGAGTATGATTCAAACACTTATATCTTAGGTGTTAATGTTACCCAAAATGGATGTGCATTAGATTTAAATCTTTACTACAATGAACAAGTTACTGCTCCAGCATACGATTTAATAAATAGTGATACTGAAAGAATTAAAAAAGAAATTAGTAAAATTAATATTTCAAATGTTAAACAATTACATTTTGATAGAGAAATAAATCCAGTTTTAAATACTGCTGGTACCGGTCTTGTTGGATATACTGTTCATCAAACGTTAACAATTGAATATAACGACGGCAGTACTGAATTAGTAGCTGATTATTATATTAACACTGACGGAAACAGAGTTTATTCAGTAAATAAATTTAATTTAGCTTAAAATAAAAACGCTTCTCAAATAAATAGGAAGTGTTTTTTGTTCAATTAAAAAGATTGCTTGTATGCAATCCGTTTTACATAAATTATTTTTTTCTTGAATAAAGTACTAAACCACCAAATCCAAGAATAAGAATACCAAATATTATAGCAACTATTGCACCATCACTTAAACCAGCATCGGGATCTTCACCATTTAAACCAACTACTGATGCTCCAATTTCTGAAGCAGCTTCTTCTAAAGAAGTTTCAGCAGGATCTAGATTTTCTTCTTCAATTATTTGATTAACATAATCAACATAAGATTCATCTTCATAAGCGTTTAGCGCTTCTTCAATTATGTCGGTTCCATCAGTACCAAATCCTAATTGATCAAAGTTATTACCGATGACTATATAAGGGACACTCCCATCTACTTCTTCTCCCATTCTTTCTTTTACTGTTGTCATCAATTCATAATTGTCAGCGTTACTTACTTCATAAGTCACTATTTCAAAATAATCTTGATATTTATAATAGTTTTCAGCAAAATATTCTAAGAAATCATGACAGTGTCCACAAGTTTTACTTCTAAATAAGTATATTGTAACTTTTTCATGATCAGTTATTACCGGCAAATCATCTTCTGCTGCTTTAACATTTGGCATTAATGCTAAACTTAATGCTACTAGCACACCTAAAAAAACTTTTTTCATTTTTCCTCCCTATCGTCAATTATACTTTTTTTGTCGTTATTTGTAAAGATTAGATAATGAATAATTAGTGAAAACGAATATTTTTTATGAAGTAATACAGTTTTCTTTCGTTTTCACAGTTTTTAAAATTCCATACGTTTCAATGAACTAATATATTTTAGCAAATAATTAATGCTATAATTTCTTTTTCCATATATATTACTCTTTATTATGATTGGTATGCAGTTTAATATTTCTTTTATTTATATAACAGGTGTATGCATCACGAATTTCCGGGTTCATATAACTTTCTTTAATTTTTAAGCTCTTATCATCTTGATACATACTACTTATTCTTTCTTGACGTATCGAAGGCAAATCTTTTATGGCCACTAAAGGTTGACCGCCGCCGCCAATACAACCACCAGGGCATGACATAACTTCAATGAAATCATAATTTTTTAACTTGTCATAATTTTTTTCAATTGTTGATACTTTGTTAACAACAGCGATTTTTAATTTAAATTCTTTCATATCAACTGTAGCTTCTTTTATATCTTTTTCACCACGGATTTCTAAAAATTCATAAAATTGTTCGGGAGCCTTTTCTTTATTAACCATGTAATAAGCCGTTCTTAAAATGGATTCCATTACACCACCAGATACACCGAATATGAGGCCACCACCCGATCCTTTTCCTAACAATTTATCAAAAGGTGCATCTTCTAAGTTTTGAAAATCTATTCCTAATTCCTGAATCATTAATATAAGTTCACTAGTTGTGATTACATAGTCGGTATCAGGGTATAGACTTCTTTCATATTTTTTAGAAATGCATGGAGTTAGGGAAACGGAAATTATTTTTTCTTTAGGTATTTCATACATTTCAGCAAAATACGATTTAATTATAGCCCCTTGCATAGCAATAGGGCTTTTACATGTACTTAAATTTTTTACAAGTTCGGGATGATATTTTTCAGAGTATAGAACCCAAGATGGACAACAACTTGTAAACATTGGCAGATTTTTATTTTGAATTCTTGTTAATAATTCACTTGATTCTTCCATAATTGTTAAATCAGCACCAAAAGTTGTATCAAAAACAAAATCAAAACCAATTTGCTTTAAAGCACTTACCATTTTTCCTTCCAAAAATGATCCCGGAGGAAAACCAAAAGCATCACCAATAGCAACACGTACTGCTGGGGCTGTAAAAACAACAACAGTATAGTCAGTGTCATTTATAAAATTTAAGACTTTTTGATAATCATACTTGGGAGTTAAAGCACCACTTGGGCAAGTTAAAATACATTGCCCGCAGTTAATACAATCATTTTCAAAACCATTAATGCTTTTACATGTTTTTAAACACATTCCGCAGTTAATACACTTTTCTTCTATACGATTTAAACATAAATTATCTTCTTTTACTTCTACTCGATTCATTGTTCACTCCTGGTTAAAACTTTATAAGTCTTTACTAGTCTAACTAAAATCTCCTTTTCATCAATTTTTATTTCATTAGTTGCAATAAGAGTTGCTAGGCCATTTGCATGTAGCCACATATTCATAAATAAGTTTTTAGCTTCTTCAAAACTATAACCATGTTTATTAACTAAATTAATAATTGTTGATTGATTCCATTTTTCATCTAAAACATTTTCTAAACTTTTCCATTTTAAGTTGTTGCTTAGAAATAAACTAATAAATAAATTTTTATATTCTTGAGCAAATTCAACATAAGCAATACATAAAGTAATTAATGCTTTTTTATTATCAACTCGGCTAGTGATAAATTCATCATATTGATGAGATATTTCTTTATAAATATCTTCTTTTATTTCATCCATATTTTTATAAATACGATAAAGTGGTTTAGTAGATACTTTTAAGGCTGCTGCAAGGCTTCTAGCATTTACGCTATCCCATCCTTTATCATTTACCATTTTTACAGCGACCTTAACAATATGGTCTTTACTAAGTTCTTTGATGGCTGGCATATTATCACTCTCCCTCTAAAATAAGCATCATGGTAACTTATGTTTCTATTATACCACAAATATATTTTGATGAAAAGTAGTTGATTGGGTCTTATTTTGTCGATTTTTGTCGAAGCAAGAAAAATAGGCATTATCCACTCGGGATAACACTTATGTTTATTGAAAACTATCTTGTCTTTTTTATTATTTTGAACTATTATTATAATGGAGATGATTGATATGAAGAAAATTTGTTTACTTATTTGTAGTTTAATATTGTTACCTAGTATTGTATCTGCCGAGACTACAGAACTTACTGATTATGAAATTAGTTGGGGGATGGATGATGATTATATATGTGGCACAAGATCTTTAGAAGAAACTTATGATTATACAAACAATACATGTATTGATTATGGTGAAGATGATATAGTAATAGGTACATATACTAATAGTACATCAACATTCGAATTTAAAAGTAATGCTAGTGTGTATTTATATGGTAATGATGCATTAAGTAGTACGATTAAAATAAATGGAAGTAATACAATTGATGTAATAAGAGGTGGTAATTATACCATTGTTGGTAGTGGAGAATTAACTATTAAAGGATTATATAATTATGTTTCTAGTACTGATGAAAATGGTAATAATTTATATTTTGTAGTATTTAATATTGATGGAAAACAACATATTGTAAAAGATAAAGATGGTAGTAAATTAACTGTTACAACAAGAGAAGAGTTTGCAAGTATTTTTGAGGATGTAAAAGAATATAATGAGTGGTTAGAAAATGTAGAATATAGTGAAGAAGAATATTCATTATATGAAGATAATCATATGGAACCCACTACTATTGATGATGCATGGATTAGTGAGCATATATCTACAGATTTAGAAATAATTCATAACGATAATGGGTCAATTACTTTTAGAAGTAGTGATTATGCAAATGAACAAAATACTGATAATAATACAGGTAATAAATTAACTGAAGAAGATGATGACAAAGCTAATGTGATAGTACCAATTGTAATACTTGCTAGTGCTGTATTAGTTGGGGGAGCATCATTAGTTATTAGAAGAAGATAAAAATTTGAACACAAATTATTTTGTGTTTTTTTGTTGCATTTATTGATTTTAAAGTTAACTTGAAGTATTATTATAATAGAAAGGAGGTAATGATGAAGAAAATAATTTTAAGTTTGTTAGTAGCATTTATGCTTGTTCCATCTGTAGTTAATGCTAGTACTGATGCATCCGATTCTGAGTTTTCTTGGAATTATGAAGAAATCGATACTGTTCCTGGTGTTGGAGTTTTTGCTGATACAATTTATTTAATGGATGATGGTATTCCTTACCAAGAAATAAATGAAGAAGCAAATTTACTTGCTACTTATACAAGTGATGATGTATTAACATTTGCTCAAGATCAAGGATTTTATCTATTTGGTGGCGCTAAGGATAATACAACAATTGTTGTAAATGGAGACAATTTCATCAATGTAATATTAGATCAAACTTATGTAATATCTGGTGATGGTAGTTTAACTATTGATAGTTATAAATCAGCCGCAAGTGGTACTGGTTGGGTTTCTTACGATTTAACCGAAGAATGGATAGTAGAACACATTACTACAGATATGGATGTAGTTTATAACGAGGATGGTTCTGTTACATTTACTAGCGATATAGCTATAAATAATAAGCTTGAAGCTAATGATGTAATTTTTGAAACTACTGAATCTTTTGCTGACTCATATAAATTAGATGTAACTAATATATTGGATTCTGCAAGTGATGAATTAAAATCAGAAGTAAGTAATAATAATAAAACATTAGTTGCTTTATATGATATTTCAGTAGTTGATGAAAATAACAGTGTTGTTCCAATGGAAGATGGAACATTTACTATCAGAATAAAACTTACTGATGAAATGCTTACATATGATGCCTTAACTGCCGCATATATACTAGATGGTAAAATAGTAGAAACATTTAATACTACTATTGATGGTGAATATGTAGTATTTAATACTACTCACTTAAGTGAATATGCTATACTTGGAGAAAATACTACTACTGATGAAGTAATAGAAAATCCAAGTACTGGTGATAATATAATGCAATATGCTATTGTATTATGCTTAAGTGCTATTGGTATTGGTTATGTAGCATATACTTTAAGAAAAGAAAATTAATTGTATATTAAAACGCAAATAAGTTATATTGCTTATCTGCGTTTTTTGTTTTTGATAAATTTAAATATTTCCATTACTAGAATAATTAATAATGAGAAGACAAATAGTTTTAACATATCAACAACTGGAACAGTTGTAGTATTTAAAAATTCACTTAAGAATGGTACTTCCATAACAATTACTTGTAAAATTATTGCTCCAACAATAGTTACAATGATTAATGGATTATTAAATGGCATTTTAAATATTGATGTTTTTTCGCTACGACAATTAAGAACATGCATATTTTGTAAGAATACCATTAGTACCATGATATATCCTCTTGCTAAATGTATTTCCATGTTAACTACATTAACAAGATAATACCAAACACCAAATACTATTAAACCAATTGTTAGACCAGCAACTAAAACTTCTGTTAATAATTCTTTATTAAATATGGTTTCAGTTGTTGCTCGTGGTTTTTCATGCATAGTGCCAGGCTCTGTTTTTTCAAATGATAAAGCAAAATCTTGCAATCCATCTGTTACAATGTTTAACCATAAAAGTTGAATAGCAACAAGAGGCATTGGTAGATTAAATACAATTGATAATATAAAGAATAATACTTCTGCTAGTCCACAAGATAGTAACATATAACTTACTTTTCGAATGTTATTATAAGCAGTTCTACCTTCTTCAACACCTTTAACAATGGAAGTGAAATCATCATCTAAAACAATCATGCTAGCAGTTTCTTTGGCAACATCAGTTCCACTTCCCATAGCAATACCAATGTTGGCACTTTTTATGGCTGGAGCATCATTGACCCCATCACCAGTAACTGCTACAAATTCTCCTTGACGCTTTAATGAATCAATTATGGCTAGTTTATCCATTGGAGTAACTCTAGCAAATACTTTTTTGCCTTGGATAAATTTGTCAAATTCTTTTTCGCCTTTTTCTAAGAATTTGTTGACATCATCACCAGTACCAATTTCTTTATTATCGGTTACTAAGCCTAAATCTTTACCAATTTTTAAAGCCGTAAGAGGATGGTCTCCGGTAATCATTAAAACTTTGATACCCGCAGTTAAACATTTTTGAATTGAATCGGCTGCTTCTTCACGGATTGGGTCGATAAAGCCAACTAGACCTTTAAAAGTCAAATTAGCAATATCTTTATTGTCATACAAATCTTTTTCAACAAAATTTTTAACCTTGCCATCAGCAATTGCAATGACACGGTAACCTTCACTGGCTAATTCTTCATTTTGTTTCTTTAATTTGGCAATATCTATTTTAGACTTTTTGTTATTAACATCCATGTACTTAGAAAATTCTAATATTTTTTCTAATGAACCCTTAACAGTACAATATGTTTCGTTATCTTTTTTATAGAATACTGCAGAATATTTATTTTGAGATTCATAAGGTATTTGATCAATTATTTCAACTTTTTCATAAGGTACTTTGGTTTTTTTACCTAAGGCTAAGAATGCTATATCAATGGAGTCCCCAAGATAATGCCACTTGCCTTTTTCTTTTGTAAGTTTGCCTTCATTGTTGATAGCCCCAAGTAAAGCAATTTCTTCAGCCTTTTTTATATCGGCATTGTCAATGCCTTTTACTTCGCCGGAATCATCATAACCAATTCCTGTTATGTCATATTCACATGAGTCTGGTGTAACAATTTTTTTAGCAGTTTGTTTATTAATTGTTAGAGTTCCTGTTTTATCACTAGCAATGACTGTACAACTTCCTAAAGCTTCAACTGAATTTAGTTTTTTGACTACAACACTTTTCTTAGCCATCTTATTTGAAGCAATTGTTAAAGCCATAGTTAAAGCAAGTGGTAAGCCTTCAGGCATTGCTGAAACAGAAAGAGCAATTACTGATAAGAAAATTTCTGTTCCTGGTTCTCCCTTAGCAAATAGTATGATTGCAATGATAATGGCAACAATTATTATTAAAATGCTAATTTGTTTAGAAAATTTATTCATTCTAATTGTTAATGGAGATGCTTCATCTTTTTTAGAAACAACATTACTAGCAATTTTACCAATTTCGGTATGAATGCCGATGCCAGTTATAACACCGATTGCTCTACCAGTGGTAACAGTAGTACCAGCATAAATCATATTTTTACGATCTGCTAGAGTAACCTCAGATTTTATTTTTTCTATTTCTTTAATAACACTAAGGCTTTCACCAGTTAAAATTGATTCATCAACTTGTAAATTGTGAACATCGATAAGTCTGGCATCAGCACTAATACGGTCACCGGATTCAAGTAATATTATGTCGCCGATAGTTAATTCTTCTGAATCAACTTCCGTTTCTTCACCGTTTCTGATGACACGAACTTTATCTTTAATTAATTCTTGCAAACTTTCAGCAGTTTTTTCGGCCTTCCATTCTTGGAATGTTCCTAAAATTAAATCAATTAAGATAATAAAAATTATGGCACAAGCATCGACGACTTCACCAATAATGAGTGAAAAAACAACTGTTACTATTAACAGTAGTACTATTGGATTTAAAAGTTCTCTTAAGATAATTTTAAAAACACTATCCTTTTTCTTTTTAGGCAGGACATTTAAACCATATTTTTCTTGATTCGATTTAACCTCTTTGTTGGTAAGTCCATTCTTATCAACATTTAATTTTTCTAAAACTTCTTCAGTATCTAATAAATACCAATTATCTTTCATATATTTCCTCGCTATTATAAATATGGTATCACAATATCAATTCTTTTACAATCGAAAAAAAAGCAACATTATGTTGCAAAAATTATTCTTTATAATCGTCATAATAATTATATCTTTTATCGTTGTCGATATAGCCCATGACTTGATTTATGTTAATATTTTCGACACTTTTAAAAATATTATATTCAACAAATTTATTTGTTTCTCGAAGTTTTTTGATAAGTTCTTTTACTTCAGCACGTTTTGAATCTTCTTTTTTTAAAGGACAAGCACAGTTGATAAATTCTAGTTCATTATATTTTAACCAGTTGATAATTGCAGATTCACGAACTAGATATAGAGGTCTAATTAATTCCATGCCCGGAAAGTTTTTACTTTTTATCTTGGGTAACATCGATACTATTTCACCATTATAAAGGATACCTAGCATGATAGTTTCAATGACATCATTGTAGTGATGTCCCAAAGCGATTTTGTTGCAACCTAAGTCAGAAGCAAACCTATATAGATGTCCACGACGCATTCTGGCACACATATAACAAGGAGATTTTACATCCATTGATTTCAATGATTCAAAAATTGTACTTTCATAAACGTGGATAGGAATTCCCAAAAGTTCAGCATTTTTCTTTACTTTATCCAGATTTTCTTTACTATATCCCGGGTCCATAACAATGAACTCTAAATCAAATTTAATCTTACCATGCTTTTTTATTTCTTGCATGCATTTGGCTAGTAAAAACGAATCCTTACCACCGCTGATACATACCGCAATCTTATCATTATCTTGAATTAAATCATAAATTGTTACTGCTTTAGTAAATTTACGCCATATATCTTTACGATAAGTTTTAATTATACTTCTTTCAACTTGTTCTTGTTTCATGGAAATCACCAACAAGGATATTATGACGGAGATTTATGGGTTTGTCAATTAATACTTTCGCGATTGGCAGTATAAATTTTTGAATTATATGATATAAGCCCTTCTTTAGCAAGTCTTGATGTAGCAAAGCAAATAGGAATATTGTTTTTTTGGCAAATTTCTTTTACTTCATTTGGATTTTCTTTTATTAAATCCCAAATATTTTTATCAATCATCCAATTTAATGCTACTTCATCTATTTCTTTTTCGCTTGTAGAATCATCAACAACTATTTTATTTTTCGCCATGTTATAATCCTTTTTTACGTGAGCTAGTTCATGGTATAAAGCAAAATAGAATGAAGCCTTCTCTTTAAAGGTTTTTGTTAAATAAATTGCTGGATTGGTTATTTTTACCATCATACATCCACGTATTTTTGTTGCACGAAGAGCATCTTCAACAACCAAATAAATACCATATTTATTTAAAATTTTGGTTAGACTAACCGCATTAAACGGTTTATTTTGTTCAAGTTTTAATTCATCTAATAACTTAGAGAAATTTGCAGATGAATATTCAAAAACATTTTGCTTTATAATTAATTTATCGCAGTGTTTAATCCATAGATAGATCTTTTTTTGATTAGCATCATCTTTCTTTTTGTATAATACCTTAGTATTAATATATTCAGATGTTAAATCAAAACTACTTAAATTTAAATATTCCAATAAGTCAACGGCATTTTGGGTAGTGTTAGTAACATCTTTTAGTTTAATCCAACCTAATTTAGACATATCTTTAAGATAAAATGTATTTAAAAATTCTTTGATAGATTTTTCATTATCAAATCTTTCGTGTAAATAGTTATAAACTCTTCTTTGTTTTTCTGCAAATACAATTAACTTAATATCAATATCAGTAATTAAACTGATGGCAACCATTAATTCTTCACTAATGCCAACTTTACCATTTATTATATTATTTAAATGTTTTTTGCTTATGCCTAAACGTTCTGCGAAATCTGTTTGAGATATTTTATAATAATCTAAATAATCTCTTAGTAACGAACCAAATCCTAACATATTATCCCTCCCCATAGTGTTTATCATCTATATTTATAAATTCTAATTCTTCTATTTCAATATAATTATATGGATATTCCATTAATGGCTTCATTATGAGCCGCAATTTATGATTTATTCTAACCGTAAAGATTTCTTTTAAATTTTCTTTCTTTTGTTCAAAGTTATATATGTTTTTGTAAGGCGATGCAAATAATTCTTGCATATTGTTAAAAGCATTTATTATTTTTTCAATGTCTTTTATTCTATTTTCTTCTTTTACAAGATGTTTTCTTTTTATTAATTTGTTATAGTCTTTTAGATAACCTTTGCTCTTTATTATAATCATATATCCCCCTTGATATATATATGTATTATAACTCACTAGGTTATAATATACAATATTTTTTGATAAAAAAATAAGAATTAGAATTTTTTTAATCTTAATCTTAAAAATTCTAACTCTTTTTCTCTAGCATTATTTTCTCGAACTACCCTATTTTCAACATAAACTTGACCAAGTTCATTAAATAATTCAAAGGCATGAGCATATTCATGAATGTTTATTCTTATACATAATTCATCTAAGAAGTCTGGTACAAGAATGCGAATATCGATGATGTGATTATTCTCATCAAGAATTGGAAAACAACCCCAACCAAAGTCTTTGACAGGATATCTTTTTACTTTGCCTTCTAGAAATTGAAAGAATTCCCGATTACCTATTTCAAGGTTAACTAATATATTCAGGAATTCTTGTTCATCAATAATCATTCAATTATTGAAAGGTTGTTATTTTTGATGTGTTCGATAAATCTATCTTTGAAGTTTGTTAAATCTTTTTGTTCAAGAGTCTTAGTATTACTTCCAAGGATATAACGAATTGTATATTTATTTTCATAAGTACCAACTAGTGAATAACATTTAATTAGATTACTCTTGAATTCACTTAGAACTTGTTTTAATGTATCATATTTTGCACCTTCTGGCATAATGATTGTATAATCAAGTTCAACTGTTGGATATTTACTTACTTCAGTTGCTAATTTTGTTGTTGGAGTAATTGTAACATATTTATCAAAGTCGATATCAATGCAAACAATTACTTTTTTCTTAGCTAACTTGTTAGTAATACCCTTATTTAATACATTAATTTCACCAAGTTTGGTATTATCAATGTTGATAACTTTACCTAATGAAGCATCATAATAAGATTTTTCATTGACGTTGTTGGTAAAAATTACTTCTTTATTCTTTAGTATCTTAAATAGATACTTAACGATACTTTTGGCTTGCATGTAGATTGTTTCAATATTTTTTTCATCGTCAGCAAGAATTATGCTAAGCATTCTTTTGTTTTCATTATTTTCAATAATTGTGGCTATTTCAAAGATATTAAATTTGTGATAGTTTTTAAAGTTAGTATCGACGATATTCATCAAAGAGAAACTTAAGTCATCACGAAGAATGTTATTTTCACTTTTGCCGAGTAATTTTACACCTGTCTTTTCAACTCCAAGTTTCTTTAAAGTTTCTGTATCATACCAAATGTAACTATTTACTTCATGCATATCATATTTAGTTGCAAGTAAATGTTTTACTTCATATTCTTGATTGTAAATTGTTTCATGTTCCGTAATAGTTAAATCTAGTTTTAATGGTTTAGCTTCAAAGTTTTCAAGACCATACATACGAGCAATTTCTTCGATTAAATCTTGTTCAATTTTAACATCTTTAGTTGCTCTAAATGTTGGAACAGTTACTTCATATGAATCGGCATTTACTGTTACTTTAAATCCTAATTTTTCTAACATGTTAGTAATTACTTCATCACTTAAAGTTCTTCCCATATAAATATTTAAAAGTTTTTTATGTAAGGTAATGTGTCCTTCTTCTAACTTAGTTGGATAAACATCAGTTAGATTGGAAGCAATGACTAAATCTGGATTTTCTTTTTCTAATAAATAAACTAATCTTTTAATGGCTACATCAGTCATGTTAGGGTCAAGAGATTTTTCATATCTAGCACTAGCTTCTGTACGAAGACCTAAGGCAACTGCTGTTTTTCTAATAGATCCAGCATTAAAGTTAGCACTTTCTAAGAATATAGAGTCAGTATCACTTAAGATTTCACTATCTAAACCTCCCATAACACCAGCAATACCAAAGTATTTATCCCCATTTTTAATCATTAGATTATCTTTTGTTAGTTTTCTTTCTACACCATCTAGAGTTGTGTAAGCATCACCATCGTTTGCTAGACCTACTTCAATTTTCTTAACAACACGAGAATCAAAAGCATGCATTGGTTGACCTAACTCAAGCATTAGATAGTTAGTTAAGTCAACGAATAAAGATATTGAACGCATTCCAACATAATATAAGAATATTTGCATATCTAGGGGAGTTTTATTATTTTTTAAGTTATCAACTTTTAATCCTGTGTAACGATAACAAAGATTTGGATCTTTGATAGTTATTTCTAAGTCTTGTTTATCATTTTTAATTTCTGCTAAATCTAATGGTAATAATTCATGGTCAGTTATGGCAGCAATTTCACGAGCAATACCATAGTGTCCCCAAAGGTCCGGACGATTTGTTAAAGATTTGTTATCAATTTCGACGATTATATCATCTATTGGTAGGAAATCTTTAACATCAGTTCCTACTGGTGCATCACTAGGGAATTCTAAAATACCATCATGATTATCCGAAATGCCTAGTTCACGTCCACTGCAACACATACCATTAGATAAAATGCCACGTAAAGGACGAGATTTTATTTCCATACCATCGATATGACCTCCGACCTTGATATAGGCAGTCTTTAAACCAACACGAACATTCGGAGCACCACAGACAACTTGGATTGGTTCAGCTTCACCACAATCGACTTTTAAAACATGCATATGGTCACTATCAGGATGTTCAACGCATTCAACAATTTCGGCGATAACAATATTATCTATTTGATCTCCAACTTTTTTAACACCTTCTACTTCAGCAGTACGAATTGTAAAAGTGTTCCAAATATTCAACCAATCGATATCTTCATTATTTTTAATATGACTTTTTAATTTATTACATGATATTAACATAATTTATCCTCCTTATTTTATATCGAAGTTCTTAAGATAACGAATATCACCAGAATTAAGAACACGGATATCACTTATCTTATACTTCATCATAGCAAGTCTAGTTAAACCTATACCGAAGGCAAAACCGGTATATTTTTCAGGGTCTACACCACCAGCACGTAAGACATTAGGATGAACCATACCACAACCGATAAGTTCGATCCAGCCACCATTTTTACAAGTTGGGCAGCCTTTACCACCACAGATGACACAACTCATATCCATTTCATAACTAGGTTCAGTAAATGGGAAGAATCCAGGGCGAAGTCTTACTTTTAAATCTGTTTTAAATACTTCACTTAGTAATTCTTGCATGACATACATTAAATTTTCAATTGAAATATTTTCATCTATTACCATGCCTTCGATTTGAAAGAAAGTATTTTCATGATTTGCATCTAAATCTTCATTTCTAAATGTTCTACCTGGAGCACAAATACGAAGTGGAGCACCATAGTTTTCCATTCCTCTTATTTGGTTGTCGCTAGTTTGCGTACGAAGAAGCATGCCATTATCTAAATAATAGGTATCTTGCATGTCTCTTGCTGGATGATCTTTAGGAACATTTAATGCTTCAAAGTTATAATATTCTGATTCCATTTCCGGACCACTTACAACTGTAAAGCCCATCTTTTTTAAACAATCTGTAACTTCTTTAGCAACAATCGTTACCGGATGCAAAGAACCATTTTCAATATCATAATCTAGGGTATCATCAAAAGTAATGTTTGCCTTACTTTCTAATGATTCTAAACTACTTGCAATGATACTTTCCATTTCTTTTTTAGTGTTGTTAATTAAACTACCATATTTTCTCTTCTCTTCAACAGTCATATTTTTTAAGTTACCTAAAATTTCAGTAATACGACTTTTTTTACCAACATATTTTGATTTAACATTTAATATATCAGCTTCTTTAGTACAACTTGCTAGTTCATCTTTTAAACTTGTTATTAAACTCTCTAATTCTTTTTCCATATTCTCCTCCTTAAAATAAAAAATTCATAAACTAATTAAGGACGAGCATGGCCCGCGGTACCACCTTAGTTTATGAATTTATTCATACGCTTTAACTGATAAGGGAGTTATCCCGGAAAGTATTCATCAAGTGAAATTCGTTTTATTATTATCATTAAAATATTCTCAGCTATATATTTTATCTCTGTCAAGACTACCTAATAAAACTACTAAATTGAATCATCATACTTCTAATGTTTTTTCTTTTTCTTATTTTTGTTTTTAGGTTTTACTTTTTCTTCAGCAACTTCTTTTACTGGAGTATCTGTTGTTTTTAGTTCAGGTTCTGATGCTTTGTTATTATTTTTGTCTATCCAGCCCTTTCCTTCAACAATACGAGCTACCATCATTGAACTTACTGAGTCACCAGTAACATTTAGTAAAGTTGCCGGTGCATCTATTATTGTAGCAACAATTGTCAAAATTGGCAAGGCTGCAACTGGATAACCCATCATTGATATGATTAACATTTCAGAAATTGTTCCTCCACCAATTGGAACTGCAGTTACTAGAAGTGTAGCTATAAGGGCAACACCAATTATTTGAGCAACATCACCAAATGTTGTGATACTTGTTCCAAATAAACATACTAGGAACATTATTTTAAATGCACTACCAATTGATGAACCATCTTTATGGAAACTTGTTCCTAAAGGAACAGTTGTTTCAGCTATATCCTTTGGTACCCCAATTTTTTCAGTACATTCAATATTTACTGGCACACTAGCTGCAGATGAGCAAGTTCCTAAAGCAGTTAAAGCTGATGGTATAATATTTTTCCAGAACGCTTTAATACCTTTTTTGCCAGCAGCAATATATGCATATATTGTATAGAATATAAACATAAATAGTAAACTTACCACTAAATAAACAACAAATGTTTTTAAGAAGCCGACCGCTATAACACTACCAAGTGTTCCAACTAGAGCTGCAAAATAGCAACCTAATCCAATCGGAGCATAATACATTATTATATGAATAAGCTTATACATTACCTCACTGAATGAATCAAGTAGTTCCGCAACTTTCCTTCCTTTTTCACCACTCTTATTAATAGCTATACCAAATAAAATAGAAATAACTATTAAAGCAATCAAATTATCGGTTGAAAGCAAATTAACAAATTGATCTGTCGATAAAACATTGACTGTTCTTTCTAATAAATTTAGTTCTACTTCTTCAGTAACACTATCATCAAATACTTCACGAATAGCATCCGTATCATCTGGATTAACCAAATCAATTGTAGATGTAGCTATAAATCCAACAATTACTGCGATTATAGATGTTACTAAGAAAACTACAATCGTACTTATTAAAATCTTGCCTAATCTCTTTGGTTGATTAATTTTTGAAATCGACGACGTAATCGTAAAAAATATTAAAGGAACAATAATGACTAACAATAAATTTAAGAATAAATCGCCGAGCGGTTTAACAATTTCTGCTTTTTCTTTAAAGATTAAGCCACATATAGCTCCGATTACTACACAGCCCAATAAAATCAAGGTGCTTTTGTAGTTCTTTAAGATTTTCTTCACAAAATCCCTCCTTAATTACCTAAATCTTACCATATTATATTTTTTTCGTCAATTTTTATGCCAAATCGATGTAAATTTCACTTTACACTTTTAAATGTAAACAAAAAAGAAGGCAAAGCTTCTATTTTAATTTAGGTAAATCTTCAATACTTACATCATCATCGTAAGCATCAAATATGGATTTAATATTACTCTTTTCTTCAGCTATTGGATTGGTGGTTATATCTGGTTTAGGAGTATATCCTAATAGTTTTTGTTTTTCTTTTTTAAATACTGGTCTAGACAACAGTTCTTTTAATTTGCTTGGCTTGTTATCAGAATTTTTATTTAAGTTACTTTTTTCTTCTTGTTTTAGTTTTCTTAAACGATTAATATCTTTGAATATGATATACAATGCTGGAATCATAATTAATATTAACCAGCCATAGCTACTGGCTAAAAAGAATTGAACTCGTCCTAACTGTGGTATTCTTAAGGCTACTTTACCAACAATTTTTTCAAAAGGTACAGTAGAACTATCTTCAATTAAATTGTGATCTCCCTTTGTTTGATAGCTATAAGTACCGTCATTATTTTTAATTATCGATATAACTCGGTGAGTAATGGTACTTCCGTTAAGTTCTGGACTATCAGAATAAAAAGTTATTACGTCTCCGATTTCAATGTCTTCTGGATCATCAACTCGAACATCTATTACAACGTCATAAACATTAATATTTGGGGTCATACTAGGACTTATTATAGTATATAAGGAAAATTTTGGTTCATATTTACTACCAAAATGAACGAATACTTTAGTGGCAATAAAATAATACAGTAGAAAGCAAGCACAAATTACAAGCAAAACAAAAACAGTCCAACTGATAATTGTGGAGATTAACTTTAATATTTCACGAAATGTAAGTTTTTGTTTTACTTCGGAATTCATACCACACTTCCCTATTCTTTTTTATTATAACCAAATATTCGACAAATAGCAACAAATCTTTGCAAATAACTAGTAAAATAGAAGACAATTATTGCCAATTATGTGTCTAGATTTTCAAATATCTTTTGACCAAAAGAATTTAGGAAAATTATTAAAATAATTGATAAAGCAACTAATCCCAAATTAACAATATAAATATAGTTAATTTTAGAAGTATAATCATTAAATATTAAGAATAGACCTAAAAGTAAACCAGCAAATGTTGTTATGAAAGCAGCAGCGCTTTGCTTGATTGCTTTAATTTCACTTTTCCAAGTAAAATTGGTAAATAAAAGATTTACTACTAAACCAAACAAACTAATAAATATACTGGTAGTTAAAATTGTGACAAAAGAAAGAATATTGATTTTTGTATCTAAATTAAATGCTATATTAAAAATAATTAAGGCAATTATAGATGCTCCAATATTAAGTATAATATTACTTAAGACTTTTGATAACCAAATATCTTTAAATTTAAGAGGTAACATTTTTAAAATATATAAGTTTTTTCCTTCAAGTGATAAAGATGAGGAAGAAGTACAACTTAATAAAAGAAAAAATATAAATATTAGTGGTAAATTTTTAATAACCATTGCTTTAGTTATAGGAATATTTTGAATATTATCTAAGTCAAAGAATATTAAAAGAATGGGGATAATAATCAATAATATTAATCCCAAGCATGAATTTAGTAAATAATTTGGAGAATATACTATTCTTTTAAGTTCCTTTTTTATTAGACAACTAAGTGGGCTTTTGTTTTTTTGTTTTTTCCATTTAATTATTTTAGTGTTCAAACTTGCATATTTAGTTGCAATTTTATTATAAAATATACTTAAAAATAATATTAAAATAATAATGGATACTAGTGATAATCCAACAAATATAATAGTTGAATTTAAATCATTATTAATTATCATGTTGGTAAAATATTTAGTTAATGGATAAACGTTATTAAAAAAATTATTAAAACTGTTTTCAATATCAAAAATATTTAATTCTAAATTACTATTTAAATTGAAAGCAAAATACATACTAAAAGTTATTAAAGCAAGCATTAGAATTGTCTGAATAAGTTTCTTATATTTAAATCTTGATGAGATAATTGTAATTATACTATTTATAAATACTGCAATTGTGGTGGGAATAATTGGTATTATAAATAAAGATAAAATCATCTTAGTGAGCATCCCAGAATAATTGATAATATCAAGATAAGCAATATATACCGGTACCATTATTAATATGCTTAACAATAAATTAAAAAAATATATATTTATCAATTTACTTGCTACTATTGTTTTTTTACTAATTGGTAAACTCAATAAAAAATCACTATCTTGTTCATTAAAGATATCCACCTTAAAAACACTTATGGCTAGTATAAACATGCTACCAATACCAAAAAATTCACTTAAAGCAAGGTAAGCAATATGTAAAGCGTTGAAGCCTGTTACCATATATCTAGCAAAAAAATAGATGAATATACCGATTATAAAATAAAGACTTATAAATAGTATTACCTTTACTAAAGAAGTAAAACTTTTAACTGAGGATATATTAAAATAGTTAGAAAAATTAATTTTTATTAAGCTAAATAGATTCGACATTGTTATCTATCTCCATATATATTTCTTCTAGACTTTTATTTTGAATTAGAGAATTCATTTCTCCGCTATATATAAGTTTTCCTTCTTTTAAAATAACTATTTTATTGCATAGTTTTTCAGCCACATCTAATATATGAGTTGAAAAAATTATAGTTGCTCCATTGGTGGCTAAGTTGTGCATTTCTTGTTTTAAATTGTGAGTACTAACTGGATCAAGTCCAACAAATGGTTCATCTAATATTAAGATTTTGGGTTCATGCATTAAGGCTGCAATCAAAGAAATCTTTTGTTTCATTCCATGTGAATAACTACCAATTTCTTGATTTAAAAAATTAGTCATCTCAAACATTTCACTATATTTTTGAGCTAATGCAATTTTTTTGTTTTGAGGAATTTTATATACACTAGCAATAAAATTTATATAATCTATACCACGGAGATGTTCATATAAATTAGGATTATCAGGAATATATGCTATTTCGTTTTTGCATGCAATGGGTTCTTTTTTTATCGATTTGTTGTTAAGTAATATTTCTCCTTCTTTAAATTCTAAAATTCCAACAATACATTTTAGAGTTGTAGTTTTACCAGCGCCATTATGTCCAACAAAGGCACAAATGTCTCCTTCTGCAAGCTCAACATTTAAATTTTTAACAACATAATTATTTTTTGTATAGGCTTTAGAAAAATTTTTTATTGAAATCATGTTATTATCCTCACTACTTTTAAGTTCCGTTTTCAGTATAACAAAAGTAAAGGTATAATGCAATAAATCTTTTATTATATTAATCTAGCCCTTTTCCTATAGTCAATTATATTCTTATATCTAAAATATATTGTAATTATGTAGAACTATTGTAGTTTTTTTTCATATAATTTAATAAATGGACTTTACTTTTGGTCTGTTTTATATTAAAATTAATACACATGGAACCGTAGCCAAGTGGCTAAGGCGTAGGTCTGCAACACCTTGATCGCCGGTTCAAATCCGGCCGGTTCCTCCATATTAAAATAAAAATCCCAAATCTGGGATTTTTTTATTTTAAATTTATTTTATAACAACGATTACGTATCGTAATAAGTAGATTTACTTCTTCTGCATATTCTATTGCATCTGTTGTTTGTAAAATCAGTTTATCGTTAACTCTCGATGGTGTTACATTAATAACATCTACTTCATAAGTTTTTTCAAATAAGACATATTCAAGAGTTATAAAGTTACTAGTAAAGGTTGTTATATTTTTAATATTTTCATATGCTGCTGATTCCGTATCCATTGTGAAATCGTAATCCATTATCAATAATGTTTGTCCCATTTGATTAGCAGTTCCCGCTAAAACTAGACCGGTATAATTACGACACGTTTCTTGGTAACAAGCTTCATATTGATATTCATATCTATTAGCTATTTGAACACTGTTAATAGCTAATGATGCATTATTTAAATAAGTACTTGAGAAAGAAACTGTTTCATTAAGCCTTGCACTTCTTACAACGTCGACATCCATAATCCTAGTTGGTCGAAGATTAACATTAATGGTAACTGCCATAAAATTACGAGATTTTTGAGCAGGTCCTGTGTATATTGTTAAACGATAAGTATTATGAACTTGTTTTTCAGTTAAAATATAAGGTATTATATAAGTTCTGGAGTCTCCAGCATCTATCCTTTCTCCCATATATGGATCACCAAAATCGATAAAGTAGTTTCCTATATCTAAGGAAGGATTAATATAATCATTTCCTATATAAATTTTTAAATTATCATAATCCAAATATGTATAATTTGAGTTATTATTTGTAATTTCTAATTTTAATACCAGATAGTATCTGCCATCAACAATAGCGTTTCCTGATTGATCTATATTCGTTAACATGCTATCAGTTACATTAATTCTAAGTCCTTCATAACTAAATGATTCACCCTCGTCATATGTATAACGGATTTTTTCATAGCTTTTAAACGCTAAAAATATTGTTATTACTACAACTACTGCAAAAATTATATTAAATATCATTTTATTTTCTAAATAATAATAGTAAAACTCTCGAATAAATCGACGTATAAATCTTTCAGCTTTATATGTTTGAAAATTGATGTTTAACTCTATTTCTTCAGAGTCTTCATCGGTTATTTCTAGTTCTTTTAAATCGTTTTTAAAATCAAATTGTTTAACATTGAATCCTAAGGAACGTATTCCTAAAACTATGATAAAGAAAAATTGAGGATAATAAATCAGCTGGGCAATATCGCGATAGGTTCTAGCTGCTGCTGTTGACCATAAGCTTTCCTTTAAACCATCTATTAAAAATGCCGCTATAAAAACAAATACTAAAAGGATAGCATAGTAAATTATTGCTGCCATATAAATTTTGTTAGGCTTTTTCTTACTTCGTAAAAGAATAAAAATAGCAATTAAGCTAATTATTACTAAAAATATAGTTAAATAAAGGGTCCAGCTTATATATTGAGAGGACATGTTATCAACAACAGTAACAGAATAACCATTACTGATAAATGTGCGAATAAACGTTAATATTTGTCTTGAACTAACAGCGATATAAATAGTAAGCAAAGTTAAAATAATGTGAATTATTCTAAAGCGTTTGATTAAAAATCCATATGGTTTTTTTAAAATCATACTATCGCACCCTTTTCCTCATAATAATTTTACCACAAAAAAAATATGATGCATAGACCATATTTTTATCTTTTAGTAACTAATACTTGATCTTTTAGTAGATAAATTGTTTCATTTTGATTTAAAAGATCCAGTTTAGATATTTTAAACATATTTGCTACTGTATCTAGTGTATCCCCTTCAGCAGTAATGTAATAACTATATCCACTCTTAGGAATAAGTATTTGCTGATTTGGATAAATGTAATCATCCATATCTAAGCCATTTAAACTAGCAAGTAATGTAGGGTTTATATTATATTTTTGAGCAATTTTATAAAGAGAATCTCCAGCTTCAATTGTATAAACAGTGAAGTATTGTTCTTTATTTTTAGGTACTATTATTTCCATACCTACTCTTAGTTCATCAGGAAAATAAATATTATTTATATCCATTAATACTTCTGGTTTAGTATTAAACTTACTCGCAATGGTTTTCAAATTATCATTAGGTTTTATCGTATATTTATCAAACATTTTATCACTCCTAATAATAAAATATGAATTTTACAATTTTTGGTTAATCAAATATAAAGACCATGTTTTGATGATTAAAGTTCCATTCAGAATATTTAAGTAAAGCCTGTTCACCATCAAAAGGATTATATTTATATAATATATCTTCAGAAATATAATATATATTTAAACCATCAACTTTGACTAATTCAGATACATTACGATTAGTAATTAAAACATTAGTTTTTCCATCAGGGACTTTCATATAAAGCTTACTATCTTCAAAAACAACATCTAAATTTTGTTCTTCACTAAATGTTGGTTTTTCTTTTTGGAAAGTTTGATTACTTATATTTTCCCAGTCGCCATTAACTAAGATTTCACTACTTGCTTTATATATTTCTTTTTTATCTAAGTCAATATAAAACTCTTGATTTTCTTTTAAATCGTACAAATAAACGTTATTTTTATCATTGCCAAGGAAATAACTATTAAAGTAAACTTCAAATCTTAAATCGATATTAGATATTTTAGCATTATTTGTGTTAATAACATATAATTTATCAAAAATATAATCTTGTTCATAATCGGGAACTAATAAATAGTTTTCAAAAGCATATATTAAAGATAAATTATAAATATCTTTGGAAAACAACTTTACTGTTTCTTGAGAATCTTTATTTAAATATATAAAATCATGATAATTCCAAAGTAAATATGTTTTATCATCTAAATCTCCGATATTGATATTTTTATAAGAATCTTTGGATGTAAATGTTGATTTGTCGCCGATATTTTCAACGTAGTAACTGTCGTTATCAGAACAAATATTATAAAGATTGACATCTGTTGTTGTAAACTCAAGACAGGTTTCATCATCATTTTGGGTTACTTTAATATCATCAATTAATTTACGTTTGTTAGTATATTTATCTAAGGATATTAATTCGTAAGTTTTATCATCATAATCAATGCTAAAATAGTAAGCATTTTTATCCTTATTGTAACTTTCAGTTACGGTTAAATCATCAATATTATATTTTAGTTCATAACTTGATTTACGCAAGTAAAAATAAATAAAAATACTAAATAAAACAATTAAAGCAACTACTAGTACTACATGTTTTTTCATACTTTGTTAGCCATTTCTGGATGAGCATATTTTTGCTTTTCACTCATCATTAATTCTGTAACATTTGTTTCAATTTCATCTAAACCAGATTTTGGCAAATTACAAATTTCAACTTTTTCTTTAACTGTATCAATAGTAATTTTACCCCATACAAGTCCTTGATAAACAAGTAAGTCGTTATATAAATCTGGAGTAATAGAACTTAAAAAATAACCCCATACTACTCTTTTTTGCCCAATTAGAATTCTTTTGTTAGTAAGGACCACAACACAACTAAAAAATGGTTCATAAAATTTAGTGTTTTTTTGTCCAGCAAAAGCAAAAAGAACTTTTTCACCAGGATTTAAATGCTTTTCTACTACTTCACAATGTTTTTTTAAACGCCAGGCAATTCCTCCTGGATGCTTTCTTTTAAAATTTAAGGCTAAATCGTATACACTTCCCATGTTATCACCTAGTTATATTTTATAATAAATTATTAAGTTTAGCAATATTACTTTACATATGAAGAATATACCCAACGATTAGTATTAATTTTGGTCCAACCATTTTTTTCTTCCATTACTGCTACAGTTGTTCCTTTAGGGAGTGGTGCTTTGACTTTAAGGATAGTTCCAGCAGGTTTACTACGGACATTGAGAAAATCAGCAGTCGTCGATTTAGTTTCATAATATTTGCTAGGTTCTTTTTTAGTTACATAATTACTAGCAACATATTCTTTATCTGTGATTCTAGCCCAGTTATTAACAAATTCACGAACTTTGATACGACTATTTTTAGGAAGAGTATTGATGGCATTATAATTTGTTCCTGGTCCTAAACGGATGTTTAGAGATTCTGCAGTTGTATAGTAGTAATCATCTTCTTCAATATCGGGGATATATAAATCTAAGAAGTTAAGACCTGCACTATTTTTAATCGTAGTAAATGTATTATCGATGAAAAAAGCATCTTCTGGTTTAACCGATCCTCCAGTGGTGTTGATAACCCAAATATCATTAGTATTTTTTACCCAGCCAGAGCCGCGGAATTTTCCTCGACCTACAACTATGTGAAAGTGTTCGCCGGTAGCAAAACCATCTTTGCCTTCGATAGCAATCGGTTCTTTCCTAGTAAATGTTTGACCGATTTTAAGTTTATTTAGCTCTGCGTCTTCGATATGACCTATCATAATGGTGACATAATCAGTGAATGTTGGTGTAATAACAGGAGTAGTCGATTCAAGCCATAAAACATTAGAAGAACTGCTGCCAACACCATATATTTTTTTAACAGTCATGGCATCACAAGGACAGTAAAAATAGCCATTTGGTCCAGTAGCTCCACAGTTGTCGTCGATAGGATAATCTTTTGGTGTGCCAACAGTATGTCTTGAATGAGAAAAATCATTTTTATATGTTTGAGTTATGTTCATAATTTTAATTGGATAAATTAAATAATTCATTAGCCAACACTCCCATCTTTATCAACAACTTCTTCACTATCTTTGGTATTATCTGTAAGGGCTTTTAAATTTTTAACTATATCATAAGTTCCGCTGGCGATGATACCAGACATGGCAATAGTCACTGAAACATCTTTAGTCATAAAATAATATATAACTGCAACAACTATACCGATGATTAGATTTTGAATAGGTATTATATGATCAGATATCCATGTTGCTTTTTTGGAGAGTAATCCTAAAATAAGCGTTGCAACAATAGTTACTAAACTCATAATAATTTCAATATTCATAAAATTCGCCTCCAGTATATAATATGGAGGCATTAAAAAAAGGAAGCGATGTTTGTCCACTTCCTTAACTAACTTTCTCAAATTGGGAATTATAAAGATTAGCATAGAAACCATTTTGTTTCATAAGTTCTTCGTGGTTACCTTGTTCAATAATGTTTCCTTCATTCATGACTAGAATTAAGTCAGCATTTTTAATTGTGGATAATCTGTGGGCAATGATAAATGATGTTTTACCTTCCATAAGTTTATCCATAGCTTTTTGAACTAATTCTTCAGTACGGGTATCGACATTACTGGTTGCTTCATCAAGAATTAAGAATGGAGCCTTATCAAGCATACCACGAGCAATTGTGATAAGTTGTTTTTGGCCGGATGAAATAGAATCATTGTCTTCAATTAAAGAATCATAAGATTTTGGTAGAGACTTAATGAAATGATCTACTCCGACAACTTTACATACTTGTTTCATTTCGTAATCAGATATGTTTTCTTGATTATAAATGATGTTTTCTCTGATGGTTCCACTGAATAACCAAGTATCTTGTAAAACCATTGTAAATAATTCGTGGATATTATCTCTTTTTAGTTCATTAATTGATACACCATCGATTTTAATATCCCCAGAATTTATTTCATAGAATTTCATAAGAAGATTAACCATGGTTGTTTTACCTGCACCAGTTGGACCAACAATAGCAATTTTTTGTCCTGGTTTAACTTTGGCAGAAAAGTCTTTAATAATCATTCGTGATTCATCATAACCAAATTTAACATGGTCAAATTCCACATTTCCTTTAACTTCTTCTTTTTTAAGAACTTTAGTTAATTTAGATTCATCACTCATTTCGCCTTCTTCTAAGAATTCAAATATTCTTTCAGATGCTGCTGCCGCAGATTGCAAGCTAGTCATTGCTTGAGCAATTTGCGATAATGGATTAGTAAATAATCTAACATATACAATGAAAGCAACGATTACTCCGAATGATATAACATCATTTGTTACTAATACTGCTCCAACAACACAGACAACTACATAACTAAAGTTACCAATGAACATCATTATAGGTTGCATAAGACCAGATAAGAATTGACTCTTACGAATAGCATTAAATACTTTATCATTTAATTTATCAAATTTTTCATCTGATTCTCTTTTACCATTGTAAACTTTTACGACATTATGTCCTGAGTAGATTTCTTCAATATGACCATTCATATTACCAAGTTCTTCTTGACGTTCAACGAAATATTTTTGAGATTTTTTCAAGATGACAGCCATAATTGAGAAACCTAGTAAACTAGATACAATTGCACATAAGGCAAGAATCCAATTGGTAACAAACATCATTAAGACACTACCGATTACTAAGGTAATTGCTCCAACTAGAGAACCAATACTTTGAGACATTGTTTGGGCAACTGTATCTACATCGTTAGTTACACGTGATAAGATATCACCAGTTGAATTACGGTCAAAGTATCTAAGTGGTAATTTATTAATCTTAGTTATGATTTTGCTACGAAGTTCTTTAGCAAAATTGTTGGATACTGTTGCCATAATGAAATGTTGAAAGAAACTAAATATAGCACTAGCAACATAGACAATTGCTAAGAATAAGGCAATTGATTTGATGGCAGCAAAATCCATTTGAGGTTTAACGATTTTCTGGATACTTTCAGGCATTTCATCGATTGCGGCGAATATTTCACTTGACGTGCTATCCTCAGTTATGCCACTCATAATGGAAGCAAATTCCATTTTATCTTCATTAGATATATTTGGATCTGACATTATTTCTGTAACAGTAGACTCACTGACATTTGGAACTAAACCATCAGAAATAAGATCAGTCATATCACTTAGTCGATCCGGAGCAATAATTGAAAGCACGGCACTTACTGCTGCAAGAACAAAGGCTATAACTAACAATTTATGAAATCTATTTAAATAATGTACTAATTTTTTCATGGCCCCACGGAAGTCTTTAGCTTGTTCGAAAGATTGGCCACCTTTTCCTCCCATTGGTCTAGGCATTATTAAGTTCCTCCTCACTAAGTTGGGAAAGGGCTATTTCTTTATACACATCACAAGTTTTTAATAACTCTTCATGTGTTCCCATTCCCACACATGAACCTTGATCAAGAACAATAATCTTATCAGCATTCATGATTGTACCAATTCTTTGCGCAACAATAAACGTTGTAGCATCTTTGGTATGTTCTTTTAATTCTTTTCTTAAAGTAAAGTCGGTTTTATAATCTAGAGCTGAGAATGAATCATCGAAAATATAGATTTCAGGATTACGAGCAATAGCTCTAGCAATAGAAATTCTTTGTTTTTGACCACCAGAGATATTTGTACCTCTTTGGGCTAAATAAGAATCATACTTATCAGGCATCTTTTCAACAAAATATGCACCTTGAGCTATTTCTATGGCTTTCTTTATTTCATCACGAGTGACTTCTTCCTTACCATTATCACCATAAGAAACATTTTCGGCAACTGTACCACTAAATATTACGGCTTTTTGAGGGATGTAACCAATTTTATTATGTAAATATTCTAACTTATAATCCTTAACATTTACACCATCGATGATGATTTCACCATCAGTTGCATCATAGAATCTTGGAATTAAGTTGATAAGTGTCGACTTACCAGAACCAGTTGAACCGATAAAGGCAATAGTTTCACCACGATTTGCTTTAAAACTAATATCTTTTAGAATATATTCATCAGCATCGGGATATTTAAATGATACATCTTTAAATTCAACTGTTCCTTTTAATTTAGGATCACTTTCAGTAACTGTACCATCAATTATCGCAAATTCTTCATCTAATACTTCGTTGATACGATCGGCAGAAATTGCAGCACGTGGATACATGATGAATATCATAGCAAGCATCAAGAAAGACATAATAACTTGCATACCATAAGATGAAAATACGACCATGTCACCAAATATAGCTATTTTTTCACTCATTAAGGCTGCATCGATCATATAAGAACCGATGAAGTAAATTGCTAGAGTTGAAAAATACATTATCAAATACATTACTGGTTGCATAATGCCAAACATTCTTTGGTTAAATAATTGCGTACTTGTTAATTTATTATTAACTTTGGCAAATTTTTCTTCTTGGTACTCCTCAGCATTAAAGGCTCTAACTACTCTGATACCAGTTAGGTTTTCACGAGTTACACCATTTATTTTATCAAGTAATTTTTGAACAATTTTGAATCTTGGTAAAACTATTAGCATCAAGAAAATCAAAGTTATTAGAAGTATTAATACGCCACCGCCGATAACAGCACTCCACTGCCAACTCTTATTAAGTATTTTAGAAACTGCCCAAACGGCTGTAATTGGTGCTTTAATTAAAAGTTGTAAGCTCAAAGCTACCAACATTTCAATTTGGGTAACATCATTAGTAGTTCTAGTAATTAAGCTGCTGGTCGAAAACTTTTTAACTTCTCCTTCACTAAAATTTTCTACTTTTTCGAAAATATCTTTACGCAAAGTTTTGGAGAAAGATGCAGCGATGTAGGATGCAATATAACCAACTACTACTGCAGATGCTAAACTACCTAAGGCACATAGAAGCATTTTAGATCCTTCAACCAAAATTTCGGATACTTGATTACCTTCAGTTTGTACTAATTGGGTAATTTGAGACATATAATCTGGAAGTTTTAAATCTAACCAGACTTGAAAAACTATTAGGGCTGTAGATAGTAATATTAACAGCCAATCTTTCCTTTTTAATTTCTTTAATAATTTAAACATACGCATTTCCTTTCTAAATATTTTTTGTTATTTTTTCAATAACTAAATAAAAAACTTTCTTTTCGTCATCAGTTATTCCTTCCCATAATTTCTTAAAAACTCTTTTTTCGACAACCTTAAGCTCGTGTATTATTGGCTTAGCGGAGTCATTTACAATTATATGTTGATAACGTCGATCTTTTGTATCTGTTTCAAAAGAAATATATCCTTTTTGAAGTAGTTTACCTACACCTTTAGATACATAAGCTTTAGAGAAGCCACGGATTTCAACCATATCACAACCACGATTAAGTTCAGAATTATTCGATAAAAAAAGCAAGACATCTGCTTCTGGTTTACTAATACCAACTTTACGAGCAACATTAGTAATCTCTTCATCAAACTTAATCTTAGTTTTTTTCATAAATAACATTATCTTACCAATATTTTCTTTCATCCTAATACACCTTACTTAGTTTTCTAAAAAACAGTTTCTACGTGAACCATTATATGCAAATATATATTGTTTGTCAACAAAAAATATGAACTTCACTAAATATTCATATTTCTATTATTTTGTGTTGATAACTCATTATTTATCCACATCATTATTATATTTACTATGTAGTCTATTTCATCTTGGTTTAATTTTTTGTTCTTAGGTATGTGATGCCATTTATATAGACAAGATCTACAACAAGTGGCAGTAGCATGCTCTGCGATAAAAACTGGATGTCCACGCATTGGTGTTTGTTTACCATCGTTAGGAATTACTGCGAGAGCTAGTCTACTACCAATAAAATCATAGGCGTGTTTTTTTATTGTGTCTAATCCTTTATTTTGAATATATTCAAAATCTTTTGTTTTAAGATGAAAAGAACTGCGAAACTTGGATTTAGATAATTTCTCCAGTATTATTTTAGAATTATTCATGTTATCCTCCATATTTTATTGTAACAAAATAATAAGCCTCGTTAAAGAGGCTTATACTATTTTTTTCTTTATTATTACCGAATCAAATGCATATAGAATTGCTGGTAAAATAAAAATAGTTATTAACATTGATATTAATGTTCCGAATCCCAAGAAAATTCCTATTGATGATACAACACCAGAGCTAGCGATAAATCCAATTAATAAACCAGCTATTGTCAAAATAAAACCACTAGTTACGATTGTTGGTAAAGAATCTTTAATTGTTCCTACTAAAGCTTCTTTCTTATTCATTTTAGTACGAAGTTGTAAAAAACGATTAGTTAATACTATAGCATAGTCAATTGTTGCACCCATTTGAATAGCTGAAACTATGATATAACTTATGAAAAATATTTTTTGATTAAGTAATGTAGCTAAACCAAAAGTTAATAAAATACTTCCCTCAATTGTTAATATTAATAAAGCTGTAATACTTAAAGATCTAAATGTAACAAATAAAATTATAGCAATAAACAATATTGTTACTAATGTTATTATTGTGTTGTCTTTTGAAAATGATTCACTTAAATCCCTAGCACTTACCGATTCCCCAACTAAAACAACATTATCATAATATTCTTCAGTATCATCACGAATCTTATCTAATAATTCGTAAGTTTCCGTTCCTTCTACTGGAGCTTTCAATTCTAAAATTATCCTTGAATAATCATCACTTTCTAAAAGGGGCTTTGATTCTGATAAAATAGTATAATATGAAGTTATCATATTTTCTAATTCAGAGGTTAATTCTAATTCTTCTTTATTTTTATTTAAAAATTCTAGTAAGTCGATTATAGATATAGCATAGTTGGATACTTCAGAATTGGAAATGTTAATTTGGTTGTTTTGAATATAATATAAGTAAAGACTACTAGCTTGTTTTTCAGATAATTGGAATAGTTTTGCAAACTCTTGATATTTTAGTTTGGTACCTAAATATAAATCTTCAGATATTTGATAACTGCCAAGAGAAGTAGCTTTAATAACACTAGAATTTTCTAAAAGTTTATTAGTAAGTTCTAATTCCTTAGAGTAATCTTTATCTTCATTTTCAACTAACACTACTAAACGATTAGTACTACCAAATGTTTCTTCAATGTTTTCTAAAGTTATTTGATTATCACTACCATTATTAGCTTTTACAGAATAAACATTATAAACGTATTCATAATTAGGAATTAAAAGACAGCTTATTACTAGTAATAGTACAAACACTGGCAATAAAAATTTGCGTGAATTTACTATAAAGTTAGCTAATTTAGATATATTCGGTACATAATTTTTATGCTCTGTTTTGTTTATTAATTTTGAACATAAAATGATTAAAAGTGGTAATAAGAATATAACTGTTATCAAACTACATATTATTCCTTTTGATAAAATTATACCAATATCAGCACCAATTTTTAGTTGCATAAAAACTAGGGCAAGTAAACCAGCTATTGTTGTTAGAGAACTAGCACAAATTTCAGGGATTGATTTAGTCACAGTTTTTTTAACTGCTAGAATTTGATCATCTGTATCATTTTTCTCTTTCATATAATGATTCATAAAGATAATAAAATAATCTAATGATAAACCTAATTGCAATATAATTGCTATTGACTTAGTAATATATGATATTTCTCCAAAGATAAAATTACTTCCCATGTTTAACAGAATCGAAATGCCAAAAACAATAAAGGCTAAGACTATTTCAAAGTATGATGTGGTAGTAAATAGTAAAACTAAAACAATAATTATGATGGCAATAATGAGTATTATATTCATTCCTTCAACCACATCTTCACCATTTTCAATATACATATAATATTTTTCATCTGATACTTCATTAGTTATTTCACTAACTACTTCATCTCTAGTTTCTGCATCGACGTTGGCTAATTCAATGACAAATAAAGCATTTTCATCTTTAAAATAGTTTTCGGAAGAATCAAAAGAAACACTAGTTACATTCTTAATACTAGAAATGTTTTCTTTTATATTAAGAGCATCTTCATAGGAAATGTCGGTAAGCATAACCTGAATTTCATTCAGTGCTCCGAATTCTTCTTCCATCAATTTAATACCTTTTTTGGTTTCTGTTTCGTCACCAAGGTAAGAAGTTATATCATAATTAACGGATACGTTATTTATATTTATAGCACATATAATTATTAATATAAGAAATATAATTAAAAACAAATAACGATAGTTAACTATAAAATCTCCAATTTTAACTAAAATTTTGTTATTTTTCTTTTCTTTCAAAAAAATCACCCGTAATAAATTATATAAAAAGCCTAATCAAAAAAATAGTAGTGTTTTTATAAAAACATATAAATATTCTACCAAAATTGAAAAAAGTATATTATTTAATTATCCTACTTAAGTATAATTTTGTTATAATTATGTTGGTGATGTTAAATGGATCTACGAGTTAAAAAGACTTATAAATTATTAAGTGATGCTTTACTGAAGTTATTAGAAGAAAAAAATTTTGATGAAATTAAACTAACGGAAATATGCGAACTAGCAATGGTTCATAAGACTACTTTTTATAATCATTTTAATGATAAATATGATTTGTTAAAATATACTTTACAATGTATTCAAAAAGACATAGTAAGTAGTATGCCAAAAACAGAATCTCTTTTAGAATTTTATTTTGAATTAGCCAAATTATATATGTCTAATATTAAAGAACATGAAACTTTTTATCGTCGGGTTTTAGCAAATGATGTAGATAATTTGTGTGCTACTTTACTTATTGATATGTTTATTACAGATTTAGAAAATAAAATCCCCAAAGAAAAGATCCCATCTTATTATGTTGCTACCTTTTATGTCTATGGGGTTTTTGCCACTATTAATGAATGGTTCAAGCGAGGCATGAAAGAAGATAAAGAACAAATGATTTTTTATCTAAAAAGTATTATTGAAAACAACTACCATTTATAGTAATTGCAAGAATTAAATCCTTATTTTTACTCATACTAATAATAAGGTGATTGTATGTCCTGGATACTTAAATTAAAAATAATAGGTACATTTGTAGCTTCTTTATCTTCTTTTCCTCTAATGTTTTTATACAAAAAATTTCCTAACTTTTTTACTAGTATATTTTCTCCAGTAAATAATTCCTTATGGGAACATGTAAAAGTTATATTTGGAAGTATATTAATCGGGGGGATTACTCAAAAGATTATTATGTTAATTAAGAAAGTACCTGTTAATAACATCTGTTTTTCAACTTTTATTAGTGCAATTATCGCAATACCAATATATATAATTTTAGCATCCATTCTTTTTTCTTTATTTGGAGAGAGAAGTGTTATTAAAATTTTAGTAACTTTTATAGCAATATTAGTTGCTGAAGTTATATCATACTTTATTATGAAAAGGCCAGAGTTTAAATTAGAAAACTATACAATTATTTTTGCTATTATCACTTATATTATATTTGTGTTTATAACTTATTTAAAAAAATAAAAAACCCCGTATTTACGGGAGTTATAAACTTAATGGTGGAGCAGAGGAGGATCGAACTCCTGTCCAATATGCTCTATTATACAATATCTACAAGTTTAGGTAGATTTGTAATGTCCTAATTAAATGGCTCTACACTAACCTCATAATTAGTAAGTTTAGTAATATTCAATATATTATCCTAAACAAATAATATATTATATCTTATATTTATGAACCCCTATCTTAACCTATAAGAGAAATTAAGTAGAAGTGCTCCCTTAACCTACTATTAGGCAAAAGCAGGAGCGAAACTATAGTTATTAGTTTCGTCATTTAATTTTAGGTTTGCACTTAAGGTATGCCGACCACTTGCAATCATATATAGTAACATATGTCGAAACCAAAATACTGCCCCATACAACATAATTATAACAAAAAAAGGACATATTGTCCACTTGTTTTCAACAAACGTTCGCACTTGATTCTGCATTTAAAGAATAATCTGTAAAATCACGTTTTAAATATAATGGATATGCTGCTGCTCCAATCATAGCAGCATTATCGGTACAATAAATAAATTCGGGAATTGTCAGTTTAGCATTATTTTTTTTGGCTACATTTTCTATTTCCTTGCGTAAATATTTGTTAGCAGATACTCCTCCAGCAACAATGACATTTTTTATTCCCGTATTCTTTAATGCTAAATCTGTTTTTCTAGCTAGTTCATCAATGGCATTAGCTTGAAAACTGGCTGCTAAATCAGCACGTCTTATCTCATTACCTCTTTGTGTTTCATTATGAACCAGATTAATTATATAACTTTTTAAACCACTATAACTGAAATTATAAGTGTTATCTAGCACTGGTTTTGGTAGATCATATGATGGAGTTCCTTCCAAGGCTAATTTTTCAATTCCTGGACCTCCAGGATATGGTATATCAAGTATTCTTGCTACTTTGTCATAGGCTTCACCGATGGCATCATCAAGTGTAGAACCTAACAGTTCAAAGTCATAATCATCTTTCATGATAACCAGTTCAGTATGTCCTCCACTTACAACTAAGGCAAGTAAAGGAAACTCTAATTTGTTATCAATGGCATTAGCATAGATATGGCCTATTAAATGATTTACTTTAATTAAAGGTTTATGGTAAACGTAAGATAAAACTTTAGCAAACTCGATACCAACAAGTAAAGAACCTAATAGACCTGGTTTATAAGTTACAGCAATGGCATCGACATCACTAACTTGCATTTTAGCTTTATTTAATGTTTCTTCTAAAACCATAGTTATATTTTCTGTGTGCATGCGTGATGCTATTTCTGGAACAACTCCCCCAAATTCAGCATGAGTTTTCATTTGGGTAAGAATTGTAATCGCTACAACCTCATGACCATTTTTTACTATTGCAATACTCGTTTCATCACATGATGTTTCGATTGCTAAAATAAGTGTATCTTTCATTTATTTATTCCCCCATTTCATAATATAAGCATCTTCATTTCCGTAATATTTATTACGTTTGCCTACAACTTTAAAACCAACCTTTTTATATAAAGTATAGGCAGGTATATTAGAACAAGATACTTCTAAAGTAATTGTTTTATCATCTTGGTAACAATAGTTATTAATAAGATATTTTAGTAATTTAGTCCCAATATTTTTATTTCTCTTTTCTTCTGCAACAAAAATGCTTAATAAATCAATGTTATCCCCAAAATCTAGAGCATATAAGTAACCGTCGATATAATCAGGATTTTCACTAACTAATACTATGGCTAGTTCACTATCAATTTCGGTTTCAATATGAAAAGTTGATGCAAAATTTTCATGAAGAATACTTCCTAATGTGTTTATTTCATCAACATCTTTACTACTTGCTACTCTTATCAATTTCTACTCCAATTTTTTTAATGTATACAGGTTTTACTTGATGAGGATTAATACTCTTTCTATTTTTTAAGAATGCATATATTTTTTCAACATCGATGTTGTAGTTTAGATAATAATCATTGTTAATATTTAGTGTAGCAAAATCTTGATCTTTTAAATAAGTGTAATCTTCAATTAAATTAAAAAATTCATCGAAATTACCCACGTAATAGCCATTAGAATCACTAAATGCCACTTTGTAAGTATTATTACTTATAGCCATGCATTCTAAAGCTGTAACGGTCTTTATTGGAATATTTAAGGTATATGCTAATGTCTTAGCAATAGTTACCCCTAAACGAACACCAGTAAATGATCCAGGACCATTTACAACAACTATTTCATCTAATTTAATACCATCGATAACTTTGACTATACTTGGAAAAATATATTCACTATTATTTTTTTTGTTGATAACTAATTCTTTATCAACAATTTTTCCATCTTTTAAAAGATATATAAGAATATCCCATAGATGAGTATCAATAAATAAAGTGTACATTATAATACTGCACTGCAAAGTTCTTCATATTTTTCACCATATGGCATAAATACTAGAACTCTGGTATCTTCATCAATTACTTTAAACTTGATAACTAATCTTTCTTGAGGTAAGGAGTCTTTGATAATGTCTGCCCACTCGATGATAGTTATGCCACCTTTATTGAAATAATCTTTAAAACCTATACTTTCATCTGTTTCCTCTAAACGATAAACGTCCATATGATATAGTGGAAGTTCACCACTTTGATATTCTTTTATTATATTAAATGTTGGACTAGTAATAGTATCTTCAATGCCAAGAGCTGCCGCAAATCCTTTAGTGAATACTGTTTTACCACTTCCTAGTTCTCCTATAAGACAAATAACCATATTAGGAAATTTTTCACTTTCGATGTTTTGCGCTAATGTTAATGTGTCTTCAACTGAACGTGAAGTAAATTTATATTCCATAATTTAATCACCTGAATACATTATAAATTAAAAAAATCACTTATACAAGGTATTAGTGATTATTTGACAGTTTATTTTAAATTGTATTTTTAAGCAAAAAAAAATAGGCAACTTCCTATCTTAGCATTACACTATTGTCGGCGTATTAGGTCTTAACTTCTCTGTTCGGGATGGGAAGAGGTGTATCACCTAAGCTATCGTCACCTATAAAGGATTTTGTCCTTTAAAAAACCTGATAATGCAATACACATCAATTAGAAATATATAAATTAAGTTAAATCCTCGATCTATTAGTACTAGTCAGCTCAACGTATCACTACGCTTCCACCTCTAGCCTATCAACCTTGTCGTCTACAAGGAATCTTACTTCACGAAGAATGGGAAAATTCATCTTGGAGGAGGCTTCCCGCTTAGATGCTTTCAGCGGTTATCCCGTCCATACATAGCTACTCTGCGCTGCAACTGGCGTTACAACAGATACACCAGAGGTATGTCCATTCCGGTCCTCTCGTACTAGGAACAGCTCTCCTCAATTTTCCTACGCCCACGACGGATAGAGACCGAACTGTCTCACGACGTTCTGAACCCAGCTCGCGTGCCACTTTAATGGGCGAACAGCCCAACCCTTGGAAGCGAATCCACCTCCAGGATGTGACGAGCCGACATCGAGGTGCCAATCAGCGCCGTCTATGTGAACTATTGGGCGCTATCAGCCTGTTATCCCCAGGGTAACTTTTATCCGTTAAGCGACGGCAATTCCATATTCTACCGCCAGATCACTATGTCCTGCTTTCGCACCTGCTCGACTTGTTGGTCTCGCAGTCAAGCTCCCTTATACCATTACACTCTTTGATTGATTTCCAAACAATCTGAGGGAACCTTTGAGCGCCTCCGTTACTCTTTAGGAGGCGACCGCCCCAGTCAAACTGCCCACCAGACACTGTCCTCCTCCCGGATAACGGGAGTAAGTTAGAAATCAAATAATTTAAGGGTGGTATTCCAAGGGCGACTCCGTATGAACTGGCGTCCATACATCACAGTCTACCACCTATCCTCTACATAAACTACCTAATTTCAATATCAAGCTACAGTAAAGCTCCATGGGGTCTTCTCGTCCTGTCGCGGGTAACCTGCATTTTCACAGGTATTAAGATTTCACCGAGTCTATGGTTGAGACAGCGCCCAGATCGTTACGCCTTTCGTGCGGGTCAGAACTTACCTGACAAGGAATTTCGCTACCTTTGGACGATTATAGTTATCGCCGCCGTTCACTGGGGCTTCAAATCAATGCTTTGGTGTTATCGACTTTCGTCCACCTAACAAATCATCTTAACCTTCCAGCACTGGGCAGGCGTCAGCCCCTATACATCAGCTTACGCTTTAGCAGAGACCTGTGTTTTTGGTAAACAGTCGCCTGGGCCTATTCACTGCGGGTCTCGTGACGAGACCTCCCCTTATCCCTAAGTTACGGGGTAATTTTGCCGAGTTCCTTAACCATAGTTCTCTCGCTCACCTTAGGATTCTCTCCTTGACCACCTGTGTCGGTTCTGGGTACAGGTATTTATAGCATATCTTTAGAAGTTTTTCTTGGAAGCATAGCTTCAGAAGACTTAGCGACCCGTAGGTCACGACGCCATCACGTTTCAGTTTGTGCGATATCACGGATTTTCCTATGTATCAACCTAAGCGCTTAGACCAGAATCCAATAACTGGCTCTTCCTAGCTTTCTCCGTCACTCCATCAGTCCTATAAATAGTACAGGAATATAAACCTGTTGTCCATCGACTACGCTTTTCAGCCTCGCCTTAGGTCCTGACTAACCCAGGGAAGACGAACTTGACCCTGGAAACCTTGGTCAATCAGTGGGAGGGATTCTCACCCTCCTTACGTTACTCACACCGGCATTCTCACTTCTAAGCGCTCCAATAGTCCTCACGATCTATCTTCAGCGCCCTTAGAACGCTCCCCTACCATTTATAATAAATTATAAATCCATAACTTCGGTAATATGTTTCAGCCCCGGTACATTTTCGGCGCAGAGTCACTCGACTAGTGAGCTATTACGCACTCTTTAAAGGATGGCTGCTTCTAAGCCAACCTCCTAGCTGTTCGTGCGGCTCCACATCCTTTCCCACTTAACATATATTTAGGGACCTTAGTTGATGGTCTGGATTGTTTTCCTCTCGCGTATGGACGTTATCACCTCATACACTGACTCCTGAATCTACATTCCTGGCATTCGGAGGTTGATTACAGTCAGTACCGCTAGACGCGGCCATTCCATATTCAGTGCTCTACCTCCAGGATGCAATAATTCAAGGCTAGGCCTAAACCTATTTCGGGGAGAACCAGCTATATCCGAGTTCGATTGGAATTTCACCGCTAGCCACAAGTCATCCAAGCACGTTACATAGTACCCTGGTTCGGCCCTCCATTAGGTATTACCCCAACTTCAGCCTGCTCATGGCTAGATCACTCGGTTTCGGGTCTGCAGCATTGTACTAAAATCGCCCTATTAAGACTCGCTTTCGCTTCGGCTCCGTGTTTTCCACTTAACCTTGCACAATACCACAACTCGCCGGCTCATTCTGCAAAAGGCACGCTCTCACCCGTTAATGGGCTCGAACTTTTTGTAAGCATATGGTTTCAGAATCTCTATTTCACTCCCCTCCCGGGGTTCTTTTCACCTTTCCCTCACGGTACTTGTTCACTATCGGTCATTAGAGAGTATTTAGCCTTACGGGATGGTCCCCGCAGATTCCGACAAGATTTCACGTGTCCCGCCGTACTCAGGATACACCATAGAGATTTCATGATTTCGTATACAAGGCTTTCACTTTCTATGGCCATTCTTTCCAGAATGTTCTACTATCATAAAATTTTGTAACTCCGTATATAGGTGTCCTACAACCCCAGTCCAAAGACTGGTTTGGGCTATTGCCGTTTCGCTCGCCACTACTAAGGCAATCGATATTTCTTTCTTTTCCTCCCGCTACTAAGATGTTTCAGTTCACGGGGTTAGCCTCACTAAAGCTATGTATTCACTTTAGGATACCCTAATGGGTGAGTTTCCTCATTCGGAAATCTCCGGATCAAAGTTTACTTACAACTCCCCGAAGCATATCGCTGTTTGTCGCGTCCTTCATCGCCTTCTAATGCCAAGGCATCCACCATACGCCCTTATTAATTTAACTTATGTAAATTAATAACTAACGTTATTTCACCAATATTCCTAATATGATGAGTTGAGATCTTAATGTCATTAAAAATGACTACTCATTTGCATTATCTAGTTTTTCAAAGAACAAAATCACTCGAACTAAAATGTTCAAATAATTTGAGAGAATAATCTCTCAAAACTAAGTAAAAAGTCCGCAGCTTCTTAGTGAAACCTTTTCACAATTTAATGTGCTAGCCCCGAAGGTTTCATACGGTTGGTTTTCTATAAAATTCT
Organism: uncultured Bacilli bacterium; assembly: GCA_944331835.1. Lineage (GTDB taxonomy): Bacteria > Bacillota_I > Bacilli_A > RF39 > UBA660 > Onthocola_B. The sequence continues at coordinate 39,505 of CALVIU010000058.1, forward strand.
CCATAGAAAGGAGGTGATCCATCCCCACGTTCTCGTAGGGATACCTTGTTACGACTTCACCCCAGTCACCTGTCCTACCCTGGGCGGCCCCCTCCCTTGCGGGTTAGGCTACCGGCTTCAGGTATTACAGACTCCCATGGCGTGACGGGCGGTGTGTACAACACCCGGGAACGTATTCACCCCGACATTCTGATTCGGGATTACTAGCGATTCCAACTTCATGGAGTCGAGTTGCAGACTCCAATCCGGACTGGGACCGGCTTTAAGAGATTAGCTTCACGTCACCGTGTTGCAACTCGTTGTACCGGCCATTGTAGCACGCCTGTTGCCCTAGACGTAAGGGGCATGATGATTTGACGTCATCCCCACCTTCCTCCAGCTTGCACTGGCAGTCTCGTTAGAGTTCTCAACTAAATGTTAGCAACTAACGACGAGGGTTGCGCTCGTTATTGGACTTAACCAAACATCTCACGACACGAGCTGACGACAACCATGCACCACCTGTCACCCGGATAACCTCCACTATATTTCTATAGCTTTGCCGGGGATGTCAAACCTAGGTAAGGTTCTTCGCGTAGTTTCGAATTAAACAGCATGCTCCACCGCTTGTGCGGGTGCCCGTCAATTCCTTTAAGTTTCAGCCTTGCGACCGTACTACTCAGGCGGAGTACTTAATGTGTTAACTTCAGCACCGGTAACCCGACACTTAGTACTCATCGTTTACGGCGTGGACTACTAGGGTATCTAATCCTATTTGCTCCCCACGCTTTCGTGCATGAGCGTCAGTGATGGCCCAGCAAACCGCCTTCGCCACTGGTGTTCCTCCTAATATCTACGCATTCCACCGCTACACTAGGAATTCCATTTGCCTCTACCATACTCAAGCCTGCCAGTTTCTAAGACGAACTGGAGTTAAGCTCCAGGCTTTAATCTTAGACTTAACAAGCCGCCTGCGCACGCTTTACGCCCAATAAATCCGGATAACGCTCGCCACCTACGTATTACCGCGGCTGCTGGCACGTAGTTAGCCGTGGCTTTCTTGAATGGTACCGTCACGTAGATAGCATTTCCTCTATCTACCGTTCTTTCCAAACAACAGAACTTTACAACCCATAGGGCCTTCATCGTTCACGCGGCATTGCTCGTTCAGGGTTTCCCCCATTGACGAATATTCCTAACTGCTGTCTCCCGTAGGAGTCTGGGCCGTGTCTCAGTCCCAGTGTGGCCGATCAACCTCTCAGTTCGGCTACGCATCGTCGCCTTGGTAGGCCGTTACCCCACCAACTAGCTAATACGCCGCAGGCCCATCTCCAAGCGATGCTTTAAAGGCATCTTTACTCCGAAGAGCACATTCGGTATTATCAATCGTTTCCAATTGTTATCCCCATCTTGGAGGCAGGTAACCCACGTGTTACTCACCCGTTTGCCACTAAGGAGAGAATCCAAATCCAAATAAATCCGTCATCCGTGCAAGCACTTCAAACTTCAATAAATATCAATGGGCTCCTTCGTACGACTTGCATGTCTTAGGCATGCCGCCAGCGTTCATCCTGAGCCAGGATCAAACTCTCAATAAAAAAGATTTATAAATTTAAATCTAAATTTTAAGTTTAATCAAAGCTACTCAAAATTGACTTTTTTACTCAGTTTTCAAAGATCATTCGCTACACTTTTCCGTGTTGCACTAGTAATATATCAAACTAAAACGAACTTGTCAACAAAAAATTTCATTTTTTTTGCATTTTTTTCAAATTTTTGCAAAAATTGACTATTTTTCGCTTAATTTCTATATATTTTATGCTATTTATTATTAAATGATACCATAATTTTTTAATTCATTATATTTATTATGATATTTTTCTATAACATCTTTGTTAAATGGCCCAGCGTTATTTTTCTTCATTTCGATGAGCTTATTTAATTCTTTTTTTACTATTACATCAATTTCCGGTGGATAATTCATTATCTTTTTATGAAAATTATATTCATTATTATCTAATATTTTATATCCGCCGTCTGGAAACACACGCAAATCCAAATCATAATCGATATATTTTATAACATTTCCATCTATTGCATAAGGCGTTGCTATATTACAATAATAGAATAATCCATATTTTTTTAATTGAGCTATTACATTAAACCAATTATGCTTATAAAAGAATATTATCGCGAGTTCCTTTGTTTTGTAACTTCTGCCATCGGTTTCGGTAACTGTAACCATATTATTACCACAAACTATATAATCATCAAAAATATCGAGTACTACCGCCTCTTCACTAGCTTGATATATTTTTCCGTTATGTTTATAACAATGTATTTTATACTTCTCTCCTATTTTCATCTAATTCATCTCTCTTAAAAAGAATTATACAATAAAAATCTCTAAATATCAAAAAAAGCACATTATTATAATGCACTTATTACTTCTATTGCTTTTTGTAATTGGTTATCAATCCAATAACCTTCTTCATCATATGTTTCGGTTTTAGCTACTTCATAATCTGGTTGTAAACCAACACCATTTATACAATCTCCATTAGGGCGCAACCATCTGGCAGAAGTGTATTTTGCCATAGATCCATCACTTAAATCATACGTTTGTTGAACTAACCCTTTACCATAGCTAGTTAATCCTACAAATGTAACCCCATATCCATAGCTATCTTTAAGGGCTGCTGCTAGAATTTCTGCGGCTGACGCTGACTGATTATCTAGCAATACTACAATAGGGTATGTTGTATGAGCCTCTGTCTTATCATAATAATCTGCTTTAGTATCCTTGTTTTCCAAAGAGTAAATCAATTTCCCCTTTTCTAGGAATAAATTGGCAGTAGCTTCAGCACTTTCCAAATATCCTCCAGTATTTCCTCTTAAATCGATGATAAGTTTTTGCATTCCTTGGCTTTCTAAATCAGATAATGCGGATTCTACTTGTGTTCCTAAAGTTTTAGAGAAAATATCCATTTTTAAATATCCTATATTGTTTTCTTTCAATTCATAAGAAATTGCTTTTGTAAGAATATTGCCAATGCTAACATTAAAACTCATTTCTACGCCATTACGATATACTACTAAAGCAACAGTTTTTTTAGAACTATTTTTTATCATACTAGAAATTTCTTCGCTAGTTTTATCGCTAACAGATGTTCCGTCGATACTAACTAAGATATCCCCCGCCAAAAGACCAGCTTTTTCTGCTGGAGAATTACTAGTAACTTCGGCTATTGTAGCTCCCTTAATAGCAATACCAATTCCTTGATAACTACCAGCTAGACGTTCTTCCAATTCTTTAGTTTGTTCACTATCTAAATAGGTAGTATATGAATCTCCTAAATATTCTAACATTGCATTAAGGGCTGTATCAATCATTTCAGTTGTGTCAACATCTTCATAATAATTGTTAACAACTGATGAATAGACTTCCAAAAATTCATTTAAACTTTCATCATTCAACAATTCATTGTAAGTCAACCCGGTTGAGTTTTTATAACTATTAGTAACTATAACCCCAGTAGTTATACCAGAAATTATGGAAGTAACGCAAATAATTATTATTACACTCAAAAGATTAAATCCCTTATTGCTTTTCATTGTATCACCTTCTTCATTTTATCACGCTTGAAAAAAAAAGAAAAGTTAGAAACTTCTCTATTCAGCAAATTCAGCTTTAAATGCGTCAAGCCCTTCAATATATTCAGTAATTTCGCCATTTTCCACTTTGATTAATGTCAAATCACCTAAAGCAAGTTCTGATACACTTTGAGCATTTGGATTAGTTTCGCCATCTGGACCTACATAATAAGCACTATTTAATCTATTACCTAAATCGCAAAAGAAAACTTTAGTAGCATCTTCATTTTGTAAATATTTAGTTATTATTGCTGAATATATAACAGCATTAGTATCTTCTTCGTCGTAAATGGCAACATAGTATTCTGAATAATTACGATTTAACATTGTTCCGATACTAACTTTATCATAATCTATTTGGCCAGCTTGAACGGTTCTGCCGTTATCTTCTGTTGGTTCATCATCGATAAAAATCTTAGATACTCCATAAACAATTAATACAATTATTATTATACTAAATAATATTATAAGAAAGTTACGCATTTCTTTAGATTCTTCACTAATATATTTTGGTTCTTTGATTGTTTTTTTCTTACTATTAGTCTTTTTGTTAGCAAGTTTATCATTTAATTTTACTTTATTTTTTGGCATACTTTCCTCCTTATTTGATATTATATCTAAAACATACCAATATTTCAAGCTTATTGCAAAAAAACGCATTTAAAAACTCTCGCTAGGAGAGTTAATTTTATTACTATTTTGTTGACATGACTGTTGTTGAATTTCCTAATGACTTGGCTACACTAATCATCTCATTAGTTGTTAAATCACTACTAACAAGATAGTAACTTATGTTATCGGCATGCCAACTTATAGAATTAGAGCTTAATGCTCCTAGGCTTTCATTTAACATAAGAGGGTCTCCAAATACTGGTATTACTTCAAATTCATTACTTATACTAGCTGTTTCTTCCACTATTACAAAGTTTTTATCACCACTAAACGTTAATATTACTCTTTCTCCGGTTTCAGTTGAAACTGTTTCTGAACTACTTAAATATGTATTTGAAGGAATATATAATGGATAAATTATACTATCTAAAGTAGCATTAGTTTGTTCTTCACAATTTTCTCCTTTACAAGCATTAGTGTTGTTTTCTTCTTTACAAGTTTCATCTGTACATTCTTGATTATTTTCAGTATTATTATTTTCCTGTGTATTCGAATCGGTGTTAGTATCTTCTGTATCAATTAAATCATCTAAGACAAAATCATCTTCACTTAATTTAGCTTTTAAATCCACCGATTTAAAAGTAACTTTAATTTTAACTACATCTTCACCGTTATAGACTTCAACTTTTGTTATATTCATATCTTTATCAAAATATATTTTTTGATATTCCAATTCCTCATTATTTGGATAGTTTACTGTACTTTTAATAATATAATTATTGTCAGTTGTTTCTAGCGACGCTTCTGGATCATTTTTTATGTCACTTACTAGATTTGCTAAAAGATACGCCTGCGATGAATTTTCTGGCCATACACTATCAAATTTAAAGCTTTTATTTAAGCTTGGGGTAACGACATATAATCCATCTTGATTTTTTAATATAATTTGTTCGTGATTGTTAGTTTGATTAACTAAAACTACTTTATAATAATCATCTTTTAAGAAGTAGGTATCGATACTATAAGTAAATATCTCTTCGCCACTACTTATTTCCATAGTTCCATTTAGCTTGTATGATTTACTATTTTCAACACTTTTAGTAAAATCACTTACAACATCTTCAAGATTTTTTTCGCCGCAACCCGTTAATAACAATAACATAACCGCAAATAAAGCAAAATACTTTTTCATTACCAAATCCCCTTTTCTAATTAAATATATTTTTATTATTTTAAAATATACATGTATAATATCTAAAAAATTTTCCACAATAGTAATAAAGGATGTGTGATAATGGTAATTTTACAAAAAATAGCACTTATTTTTACAATAATTGGAGCTATAAATTGGGGATTAATTGGTTTATTCGATTTTAATTTAGTAGCTACATTATTTGGAAGTGTCGAAATAATCGAAAAAATTATTTATATTCTTGTTGGTATCTGCGGACTTATCAACATTGGAATTTTATTTATGAATTTTGAAGACAGAGACTAGTCTGTTGAAAAAAACTCCATTGCCAATTAGCAATGGAGCTTTTTATTAATCTTCAGTTATTCGTATTCGTACGGTTGTTGATACAACATAAGTTATCAACGGATTGTTATTTTCTATCTTAACTTCCACTTCATGATCACCAACACCAAAGCCACTTAAATCAATGTAAGCATTTATCTCATCATCTTGAATTCCTTCGAGAACGGATGCAACACCTTTAACTTGAGCAGTTATTTCTTGGCCACCAAGAATATTAACACTTAAATCATCAGCTAAGTTGATTTCATGAATATCGTTGCTTATATCGATCGTTGTTTGCTGTTCTTCACCGAAAGTTACGGTTATTTCGACAGTATCTACACTCATTTCACGAACACCATTTGGTTTTCTTATGTTAACATCATAAGTCCAAGTAGACTCATTACCGCGGCCGTCGACATTTATAGTAACTGGTACACTTTCAATATTGTCTATTTCAGCTTGATCACCATAAATAGTTATTGAATAATTCGTGTTGTTATTTATTAAAATCGAAGCTATAGATTTTCCAGTTACTAAATTACCAGTCGTTTCAACTGAAATTGGAACTGTTCGCGAGTAGCTTTCGAGAACTACCGTTGCACTTATAGTTTCCGGAACTATTTCAATATTATCTAGTCTATTACCATGTGAATCATACGCCGCAAGTTCAATGTTGTCAACATCGTAGGTTCCAGCTTCAGTAAAGTTTTGTTGTTCTAAGTCAATTAGAGCTTTGACTGAGGCAATTTCGGCTAATGCGTCACTGCCACCCTTGACAACTACTTCTGACTTGTCTAAACTTACTGATTCAACGCTAAGACGACTATCTAAAGCATCTATATTAAGCAAGTCATAAGATATAGACATAACTTGACTTTCTTTATTTTTTATTGTTACTTGAACATATTCTGGAGATAATTGATAACTTAAACTATCTATTGATTTAGAATACGTAAAATACACTTTATATGGTGTATCACTCGGAGTATAATCAGATAAATCTAATATTACTTCATACTCTCCTAGTTGTTTTGCTAAATATATATCACTTTTACGTCCAGTAATTGTTATATCAACTGTTTCAGGAACCCCTTCAACTACATAGGCTTCTTCATTGTATTTAACTACTACTGGTACATTTGTTATTACTTCTGCTTCTGTCTCTACTAAAGATATAACTTTAGAATCGATGAGTAGGAATAAAACCACCGCAATTATCAATGACAAGTAAATCAAAAAGTGTGGTCTATTTAATATTTTATCAAGTTTCCCTTGATTTTTTTTGAACTTCTTGGATAAATAGTAAACCGCTCTACTTATTGGAACAACTATACATTTATCGATGAAGTTATAGATTTTCTTGAAAAACTTAGTTATCATTCTTCTTCACCATCGCTTTCATCTGCTTCAAAGAAGACTTCCATCTTAGGTTTTAGTTCATCTATCAACATCATTCGGAATTGATCTGGTTCCAAATTATAATGTAAGTGACTATCAACTGCTATACTTAAACGACCTGTTTCTTCAGATACAATTAAAGCAATAGCATCACTTTCCTCAGCTATACCTAAACCAGCTCTATGTCTAGTACCTAATCTTTTAGAAATATCGGGGTTCATACTGGTTTTAAATACAGCACCAGCACAGGTGATTCTGTCTCCTTGGATAATTACACCACCATCATGAAGTGGAGAATTAGGGAAGAAAATTGTTTCTAATAATGAATCACTTAAATCAGCATAAACTTTAGTAGCATTTCTGATATATTCTTCCAAAGATATTTCTCTTTCAATAACAATTAATGCTCCAATACGATTTTTTCGCAAGTATTCAACAGCTCGCATTATTTCATAAACAACTTTTTCACGTTCATCAACTGTAAGAATTTTATGACGACCTAAAAGTTGAGTTCTACCAAGCGATTCTAAAACACTTCTTATTTCTGGTTGGAAAATTACAATTATTGCTAGCGGCCCCCATTGAATAGCATATTCTAAGATGACCCCAACTGTATATAAATTAAGCCAATCACTTAAAAGCTTTACTATAAGAATTAAAATTACGCCTTTAACGATTAACACCATTTTAATGTTATTTTTTACATTTTTTAAAATATAGTAAAAGGCTATCCACACAAAACATATATCTAGTATTTTAGTGAATATATCCCATACTAATGACAAATTCATTTAAACACCGTCCTTGAATAATACTGCTTATACATTATATCAAATTTTCAATAAAATAAAAAGTCCTAAAACGGACTAATTATTACATAAGTTAATTTTTGTTTTGATTTTCACTGTTTAAATTAGGATTATTATTTTTGATTGTAACATTTTTGCTTAAAGCGTCGGATAGAGATACACTACTATCCATTGTTTTTAGTTTGTCAACATTTATCTTTTCAACTTTGTTTCTGTCACTTGCTATCTTAAACGGAGAAGATTTATGACGGTGTTGTTCGACAAAATAACCTATTAAAGCAAATATCAATACAACTGTTATAATGATTAAAACGATGTGCCAATCAGCTAGGAAATCTAAAATTTCAGTCATAAGTCCTCCTTGTTAAGATATTTCTAAATTTTGACCTTCAGGTTGTATTTGAATAAATGTATTTCCGTCGTTAACAATCAATTCTTCACCGTTTTCATAATAGTACTTAGTTTGAGAAGAACGACTACTCTTTTCCCATGTTATTGGTACGGCATATCCTCCGCTGATAAAATAGCCTGTACCGCTACCAATGTTTTCAAGTTCTTGTCTACCTTTATTTTCACCATCATTTAGGGTATAGTTATCAACTTGATATGTAATGATGTTTTTAAAAGTGTATTGTTCTTTAGTAACATAATCGGTATGTTCTTTATCATTTACAAATCTTTTATAAACTTTAGCTTCACTATCATATTCATAACTAGATGTTATCGTTCCAGAATATTTTATGCTAACATTCTCTGCAGGTATTGCTCCATCAAGACTAGCCATGTCAATTTCATCGACACTATAATTTAATAATAAATCATTTTTTCTTTCTGTTCTTTTACTTCCTAAACCATTTTCTAATTTTTCAATGCTTGTAAATAAGCGATGTTCACTTGATACATTTAAACTGGTGTCTCGCCAGCCGGTTTTATTTTCAGATACTTCAATACGCTCTATACCCAAGGCTGTAAAATCCCTTTTGGCTTGTGGACTTTGGCCATGATGGACATATATTGCATCATTTTCTAAAGCATAGTCTAGAAAATAATGACGAGCACTACGAATTGAACCTATTCTTTCAGTATCTTGGTCTAAAAATAGGGCCATATATCTGGTTATTCCACCTTCAACAATTATTTCATAAATAATATAAGCATCTTGCAAACCACTTTGGTATGGGCGAGCAACGTTTATATTATTAATCATAACAGCATAAGGTCTACTGGTAGAATCTTCATCAACTATTTGAAGTTTTTTTACTTCTTCAACCTTATCTGGTTCTTTATTATTATCACCAGTTTTGTCTACTTCATTATTATTTGATAATACTAAACTGACAATAATGGCAGCAATCACTACAATTAATAGGATAATGCCACCGATTATTAGTATTTTTTTATTCTTTTTACCTATTCTAATCTTCTTTGATTTCGCCATACTACCTCCGACGATCCATTCGTTCTAAATCTCTTTTTTTTATGGTTTCACGTTTATCATACAATTTTTTACCACGAGCAACCCCAATCAATATCTTGGCTTTACCTTCTTTAATATATACTTTTAAAGGAATTATTGAATAACCTTCTTTTTTGACCTTTTCAAGCAATTTCTTTATTTCTTTTTTATGCAAGAGTAATTTACGTTCTCTACTTGGATCATGATTGAATATACTGCCTGAATCATATTTTTCAATGAACATGTTAATAATATATGCTTCATTATTTTTAATACGTATGTAAGAATCACTTATATCGATTGATCCTTTACGCACAGATTTTATTTCGGTGCCAACTAAAACTAGACCGGCTTCAATTTCGTCTTCAATAAAGTAATTGAAATAGGCTTTTTTATTCTTGATCTCCATTTGATACCTCCACCACTTCAAAATCTACTGTGCTATTTTCTTTACTTGCGGCAGTAACAACAACTGTTACCTCATCACCAATACGATATTTTTTACCATTATCATCACGAACTAAAGACAAAATTTCAGGAACATAATTATAATAACCATCAAGGGTACTGATATGAACTAGACCCTGAACAAGATTTTCTAATTCAACAAAGAAACCAAAACTAGTAACTCCGCTGATAATTCCTTGATATTGTTCTCCGATATGGTCTTCCATATATTCTGCCATTTTCATTGATAATACGTCCCGTTCGGCTTCAGTTGCAGCCACTTCCATTTCACTAGAATTGGTAGCCACATCTATTAAGTACTTTTGATTAAAATTAATTGTTTCTAAATCAATTCTTTGTTCAAATAGATAAGTACGTAATAATCTATGAACAGTAAGATCTGGAAATCTTCTTATTGGACTAGTAAAGTGGGTATAGTTTTGTGATGCAAGACCAAAGTGACCAATATTATTGGTGCTATATACGGCTTTTTTCATACTACGAAGAAGCATATCTGAAAGAATAGCAAATTCTTTTTTGTCTTTTAACTCTTCTAATATATGTTGCATAGTCATTGGTGTTAATTTGCTCATATTAGTGTGAATTTGATAACCCATTTGATTAATTAAATTTTTAAAATCTTCAATCTTTTCTGGATTAGGCAAATCATGAACACGGTAAATAAATGGTAAATCCATGTTGTTGATATGAGTTGCTATAGTTTCATTGGCCACAATCATAAAATCCTCGATTAGATTTTCGCCATCTCCTCTAGTTCTTTTGACAATATCTATGGCTTTACCATTCTCATCTTGAATAACTTTGGCTTCATCTAATCCAAAATCGATATAACCACGAGACATTTTTTCTGCTCGCAATATTTTGGCAAGTTCATTCATTTCCTTTAATTTTTCGGCGTATGGTTCATAACCTTCAGGAACAGTATCTTCCATCAAAATCTTATTAACGTTTTTATAAGTCATTTGTTTATTAGATTTAATGTATGATGGAAAGATATCATAATCGATGACTTTACCCTTAGGATTAATGGTCATCACACAACTTATAGTAAGCCTGACAACTTCGGGGTTTAATGAACATATGCCATTTGACAATTGATGAGGAATCATTGGAATTACTGTATCTGCTAGATAACTAGATGTTCCTCTAGAAAATGCTGTTTCATAAAGCTGTGTTCCCACACGAACATAATGTGATACATCGGCGATGTGAACTCCTAAAATATAATTATCATTATTTTTTTCTAAGCTTATAGCATCGTCGATATCTTTAGTGTCATCACCATCAATAGTAAAAATCATTTCATTAGTTAAGTCTTTACGACCTTTTAATTCTTCTGGTTTTACCTCATCCGGAATTGTTTCAAGCTCTTTTATTACCGCATCATTAAAAACAGTTTCGATACCATGTCTTAAAGCAATTGATAGAATATCAACTCCAGGATCGTTTTTATGTCCAATTATTTGGATAACTTTTCCTAGAAATGTTCTAGTTCCTATTTCTCTAATTATATTAACAACTACTTTGTGTCCTTCGACACATTGTCTAGTGCTTTCCTTAGTAAGTTTTACTATTATATTTAATTTTTCATCATCTGGTTTAAATGTCAATTTATTCTTGATTTTAATCATTTCACCAACAACGTTTTTGATATCTCTTTTTAAAATTTTTAAAACGCGGCCTTCCATTTCGCCGTGATAATTGACAAAATCTATTTCAACAAAATCGCCATCAATTGCTCCATGTAAAAATTCATTTCTTATAAAAATGTCTTCTTCACCCGGTATATCTACAAAACCATTACCACTACGATTTATGCTAATACGACCACATTTTAAAGTTTTAGTGTTACTCATCAAAAGAAATTCATGCTTTTTTGATTCATGAATTATACCATCTTTAGTCATTTCTTCTAAAGTGTTTTCAAGCTCTTGAATATCTTCAACCTTTTTAAGACCTAATTTGTCATTTATTTGTATTACGCTTTGTGCTTTTGTTTCATCCTTTAATATTTCTAATATCTTTTCCTTCATTTTTAACCTTCTTCATAGGTACAAATCATTTTGTTGTCTTCCCAAGTAATTTGTACATAGCTAGTTGTATTTTCACTAATCGGTTCATTTGTTCTAGGATTGATTAAGTCTGCAGATAAATATTCATGAGTTATCAAGGTATTGTAACGTATTTTGCATAAATTTTCATAAGCATTACAAATGGCTTCAGTAAAGTTCTCCTCACTTGCATAATCACATGCCGCTTGAGCAACTTTGGTTTCAAACTCATTAATTTCTTTATTTTTCATACCACCGCAAACTAATACTGTTCCAAGTATGGCCAGTACAATCACTATCAAAATTAACAAAATTATTAATACCCGCTTTTTATTCTTCATATTTATCACACTCTAAGTATATCACATTTATTTAAATTTAAAAATATTTTATTCTTCACTTTGTGGTAATTCTGGTATTGTATAAGAACAACTTTTTTCACCATTATTCCAAGTTATGGAAACTGTATTGTCATTATAATCTGTTATCGGTCTATCGCTTATCGGATTAGTTAATTCACTACTAAGTAATCCCGCACTAATTAAATCACTAATTTTTACTGAAGTGCTAGTTGTAATATCATTAACTTCTGCGTAAACACATGCTGCTTCAGCAATAGTATTTACATATTCTTCAGCTTGACGTTCTTCTTGACGACCAAGCATACCGCTCATACTAACTCCAATTGTTACAGAAATTATAGCAATAAGGGTTATAGTAATAATTAATTCTACTAATGTAAATCCGCTATTTTTCATATTATCACTATTTTATTATAACATAACTTTCTTATAGATAACATAAAAACTTCACTTTAAACTAGTATGATGTTATTGAAAGCGAGGTGATGTAATGAATATAAAGATTATTGGGAGTAACTGTAGTAATGGAATAAAGCTCAAAAAGTTGTTGCTTAAGGTTGCCAACAATTATGACGGAGATGTCGATATAGAGTTAAAAGACGACCAAGAATCAATGAGAAAGTACAATATTAAAAATAAACCCGTTTTGGTAATCAATGGAAAAAAATTCAGCGAAGGTAAACGGGACTTAAACACTTTGTATAACCTAAAATAATGAAATCCATTGAAAAATGGGTATTTTTTTGTCAAATTTTT